>DAOVLG010000257.1 GCA_030631385.1 Candidatus Coatesiibacteriota bacterium
CCTTGATGACGCCGCGCTCGATGCGCCCGGTACCCACCGTCCCGCGCCCGGTGATGGTGAAGACGTCCTCGATGGGCATCAGGAACGGCTTGTCGGTGGCGCGCTCGGGCATCGGGATGTAGTTGTCCAGGGCGTCGAGGAGCTCGAAGACGCACCTGACGTCGGGGTCCTCCCGGTCGCCGGTGCCCTTCTCCAGGGCCTTGAGGGCGGATCCCTTGATGAAGGGGATCTCGTCGCCGGGGAACTCGTACTTGCTCAACAGCTCCCGGCACTCCATCTCGACCAGTTCGAGAAGCTCGGGGTCGTCGAGCATGTCGGTCTTGTTCAGAAAGACCACGATGTAGGGAACGCCGACCTGCCTGGCCAGCAGGATGTGCTCCCGGGTCTGGGGCATGGGGCCGTCGGCGGCGGAGACCACGAGAATCGCCCCGTCCATCTGGGCGGCGCCGGTGACCATGTTCTTGACGTAGTCGGCGTGCCCCGGGCAGTCCACGTGGGCGTAGTGCCGGTTATCGGACTGGTACTCCACGTGGGCGGTGTTGATGGTGATCCCGCGCTCCCGCTCCTCCGGGGCCTTGTCTATCTCGTCGAAGCTGACGTAGGTGGCCAGGTTGAAGTGCGACAGATTCAGGGTGATGGCCGCCGTGAGGGTCGTCTTACCGTGGTCAACATGGCCGATGGTGCCTACGTTGGCGTGGGGTTTGGTACGCTCGAATTTCTCCTTAGCCATCTTGGCCTCCTAATCAAGCGGCTGGAGAGCCAGTGTGACGTTATCCGTCCCTTTTAATCTTCGAATCTGAAAGATGTTATCGGCCTTACAGCCGCACCGTGTGCCGATGTTGGCCCCTACGCAGGGACGGAGCAATATAACACAACTCGGCACGGATTACCAGCTTATTCCACATTTTTTAAAATCCTCCGCGGCCGTGGTCAGCGCAACCCTCGCAACATCCGTGCGGCTGGCTTGAGCCAAGCCTCTGTATTTCAATGCGATCCGCTACCACCAGCGGGCCGTCGAGTCCTCGGGCACCGGTGAGTAGCGCTCAAACTGCATGTGATAGTCGGCGCGGCCCTGGGTCAACGAGCGCACCGCCGTGGAGTAACCGAACATGGCGGAGAGCGGAACCACGGCGTCCACCACCTGTGAGCCGGCCAGGACCCGGGTCTCGATGATCCGTCCCCGGCGTGTGGAGAGGTCCTTCAAGACGTTGCCCACGAACTCCTCGGGGCAGGTGACCTCCAGGCTCATCACCGGCTCCAGAACCAGGGGACCGGCCTTCTCGCAGGCCAGATGAAAGGCGCGGAAGGCGGCCGCCTGGAAGACCTCCGGGGTGGCAGCCTCTTCAACATAACTTGCGTATGGTAAGGAAGCCATTACGTTAATCATAGGGTATCCAGCAATAGGGCCGACACTCATACCCAAAGAAGCACCATCTTCAATCGCTTGTACGATGTGTTTCGGTAACATTCTATCCTCCAAACCCGATTGAAAAATAAAATTTGAAACTGAACCTTGAACCAGAGGCTGCACCTCGATCTCAACTTCTGCATACTGCCTTTTCCCACCTACTAACCGGTCGATTGTGAAAGTCGCTTTTGCTACAGTGCTAATGGATTCCTTGTAGGCGATCTGGGGCTCCCCCACGCGGCAGCGGACGCCGAACTCGCGCTTCAGGCGGTCCACGATGATCTCCAGGTGAAGCTCCCCCATGCCGGAGATGATCCGCTGACCGGTCTCCGGGTCTTCAGTCACGGTGAAGGTGGGGTCGTCCACGGCCAGGTTATCCAGGGCGTCCTCCAGCTTCTTCTCGTCGTCGGTGGAACCGGGCTCGATGGCGACCCGCATGACCGGTTCGGGAAACTCGATCTCGCCCAGGGCGATGGGGTGGTCGCGGTCGCAGAGGGTGTCGCCGGTGCGGCAGCCCTTGAGGCCCACGGCGGCCCCGATCTCGCCCGGACCCAGCTCCGAGAGGTCGGTCTTCTTGTTGGCGTGCATCTCCAACAGGCGGTTGATGCGCAGACCGCGGCCGGTGTGGCTGTTCAGCAGCGACTCCTTGACCCGCATCGTCCCCGAGTAGGTGCGGAAGTAGGTCAGCTTGCCGAAGAAGGGATCGGTGGCGGTCTTGAAAACGAAGGCGGTCAGGGGGGCCTTTGGGTCCACCGACCGGCTCTCGGTCTCTTTGGTTTTCGGGTTCACCCCCTGCACGGCGCCCCGGTCCCGGGGGCTGGGCAGAAAGTCCACGATTGCGTCTATCAACGGCTGGACACCCTTGTTCTTCAGGGCGCTGACGGCGAGGACCGGCTGTATTCGACCCTCGAGGGTCCCGGTGCGAATAGCCTCCCGAAGCATCTCCGGGGTTATCGCATCGGATTGGTCGTTCAGGTAAAGCTCCTCGGTAAGATGGTGGAACTCCGCCACACCTTCGAGAAGTCTCTCCCTGTACCTGTGGTAGATACCGACCAATTCAACCCGAGGATCATCGGGCAACGATGCTATCGGAACACGCTCCACGTTTTCACCCAGCTTACCCTCAAAGGTCACGTACTCGCCGGTCACCAGGTCCAGGACGCCGCGGAAGGAGTCCTCGGCGCCCACGGGAACGGTCAGCGGCACGGGGTTTGCCCCCAGCTTCGTCTTCAGGCTTTCGAGGGCGCGGTCGTAGTCGGCGCCCACGCGGTCCATCTTGTTGACGGCCACCAGGCGCGGGATACCGTAACCGGTCGCCTGTCGCCAGACCGTCTCCGATTGTGGCTGCACCCCGGCCACGGCGCAGAATACGCCGATCGCCCCGTCCAGCACCCTCAAAGAACGCTCCACCTCGACGGTGAAATCCACGTGGCCCGGGGTGTCAATGATGTTGATCTTGTGATCGCGCCAGTAGCAGGTGGTGGCGGCGGAGGTGATGGTTATCCCGCGCTCCTTCTCCTGCTCCATCCAGTCCATCTCCGCGGCGCCCTGGTGAACCTCGCCGATCTTGTGTGTTTTGTGAGTGTAGTAGAGAACGCGCTCGGTGATGGTGGTCTTACCGGCGTCAATGTGGGCCATGATGCCGACGTTGCGGATGAGGGCAATCGGGGCCCCGGCTTTGAAAGGCTCTTTGTCCACGGTGTGCGTTAAGGGTGTAGGGTAGCCCTCGGGCGCCCGACGGGCGTCAACCTCGGGGCGATCCCGGAAGGTAAAAAGGCCCTAAGTTTAGCTAAAGACCGCTCGGCGGTCCGTTCGGGGGTCGCTGCTGTAGCGACCTCGGGGGTTTCGGAGTGGAAGAGCGGTTCTCTTTCCCCAATGGACGGCGGCCCGTCTGCGAGCATCCACCACCGGGGTTAAGCATCCGCCACCGTAGTGTAGCGGAACCGCCGCCCCTTCTCCGGCCCCCTTCCAGGACCCCTTATCGGTCGCGGTAAAGAACCGGGCGGTTCTACCGCGGCCCTAGCGGGGTTCGTCGGCCAGCCTTTCCACCGGAAACCAGCCATCGAAAAGAAATAGACTGGCGCCCTTCGGCCCGGCACGTCCAAAGGCGTGCTACACCGGGGATCAGCTTTAGAAACCGGCCCCTTTGACCGGCCCCCTTGGCTGGCCCCCTTCGGCCCGGCACGTCCAAAGGCGTGCTACACCGGGGATCAGCTTTAGAAACCGGCCCCTTTGACC
>DAOVLG010000289.1 GCA_030631385.1 Candidatus Coatesiibacteriota bacterium
AACTCGCCGGCCGGGCAGTCCCGCAGCTCGATAAGGGCCCGCCGGTGCTGTCTGGGCGGCAGGCGGCGCAGGAAATCAACGGCCCCCGCCCTCTCCTCCTCGCTCAACCGTTCCAGCCCCTCCAGAACCGGCAACGGCAGCTCCTCGGGCGGGAGGTGGTGAGCCGCGGGTCCGTGGTGCATGGGACGGTACGGCCCCTGCCCGACTTGGGGGCGGACGACCCCGGGGAGGAGCGCCACACCGACGATGAGCGCTGCGAGTGAGAGGACACCGACGAGGATGATGACCGGCCTCTTCATCTCGGATCACCCCCCAGCGGGGTTCCGCAGTGGGGGCAGCCCCTCCAGAGAGAGCGCACCGGCTTGCCGCACCCCGGACACTCGGACTGGAGCCGGGTTCCGCAGTGGGGGCAGGCCAGGTAATTACGCTTCACTTCGCCTCCGCAGGCCGGACAGAGCAGGCGGACCTGGCTCCTCTCCCGCCGATGGAGGTACCCGGCGAGGATGCCGAGGATGGGCAGGGCGAAGATCAGGAAGATGAGCAACATCTTTTCTCCTTTCGTCGCCCTGTAATCGCAAGGGTCGTGCCAACCGTCCCCCGGAAGGGACGGCGGATGTGCATCTTGCTGATATATAGCGCCTTATCTGGTTATCCTGCCCATGTTGGTCTGCCTTGTACGGTCGTATCCTTGCATGTTTTAATGTAAAGAAAGGGTCCCGTGATCATCATCAGGGGCCCAGATGTTAATCAAGTCTTTTAAAGTCAACGAGTTATCAGACGCATGAAATCATGCGTCAACCCAGGCCGTACCTCTTCAGCTTGTACTGCATGGCGCCCCTGCCGATTCCCAGTATCTCGGCGGCCCGTTGAGCCACGCCCCCGGCCTCGATCAAAGCGTGTTCGAGCATCCGCCGTTCCAGTCTCTCCACCGCCTCGTCCAGACCCATCCCCTCCGGTAGCTGCGGGGGCCAGTCCGTGCCGCCGGCTCCTCCGATCTCGGCCGGGAGCTCCTCCGGGGAGATCTCCTCCCCCTGGGTGAGGATCACGAGACGCTCGCAGAGGTTGGCCAGCTCCCGGACGTTTCCGGGCCAGGTGTGGTTCAGCAGGGCGCGGCGCGTCTCGTGCGAGAACCTCCGCGATGGCAGCCGGTGCGCCGCCGCCGCCCGGTTCAGAAAATGCCGCCCCAGGAGGAGCACGTCCTCGCCCCGTTCCCTTAAGGGGGGAAGCTCGATCGTCACCACCGCCAACCGGTAGTAGAGATCCGGGCGGAAGTCGCCGCGGGTGACCGCCGCGTGCAGATCCGAGTTGGTGGCCGCCACCAGGCGGAGGTCGAGCCGCCGCGCCCTCGTCTCGCCCAGGCGGACCGTCTCCCCTTCCTGCAGGACCCGCAGCAGCTTTACCTGGGTCGCCGGGGGCAGCTCGCCGATCTCATCCAGGAAGAGGGTGCCCCCGTCGGCCTGCTCGAAGAGGCCGGGCTTGTCCTTCACCGCGCCGGTGAAAGCCCCGCGGGAGTGGCCGAAGAGTTCGCTCTCCAAGAGCTCGGCGGGCAGGGCCGCCGCATGGATCGCAATGAACTCGCCCTCCCTCCCGCTGTAGCGGTGGATCGTCCGGGCGATGACCTCCTTGCCCGTACCGCTCTCCCCGGTGAGGAGCACCGTGGCCGAGGTGGGCGAGACGCGCCGCACCGTTTCCAGCATCGTCCGCCACGCCGGCGAGTCACCGAGGGGCTCAACCTCGCCCAGCCTCTCCCTCAGGGAGGCCACCTCGTCCCGCAGGCGTTTCCTCTCGAATATCCTCTCCAGGATCAGCCCCACCGCCTCTAGATCGAAGGGCTTCTCGAAGAAATCCTCGGCCCCGGCCTTCAGCGCCCGCACCGCCGAGTCCACGTCGCCGTAGGCCGTGAGGATCACCACGGGCGTCTCGGGGTGGCTCTTCCGCAGCTCGTCGAGGAGCTTCAAACCGTTGCCGTCGGGTAGCTTGAGGTCGAGGAGAACCGCGTCGGGGGACTCGGTCAGCAACCTCCGGCGCGCCTCGCCCAGGGTGCCCGCCTGCAGGGTCCGATGGCCCCTTTCCTCCAGGCCCCGGCAGACGGCGCGTCGCAGGTTGGCCTCATCGTCCACAACCAGGATCGTCGGCATGGCCCCTCCGTAAACGGCGGCTTCGGTGTGTATCTTGAAAGTGAAAAAGGATGGTTCCGGCTGACCACCCCTCGCGGCTCGTTGGAACGGATGGTTCAGCGGGGGTTGCCCGAGGCGGCCCAGTTGACCAGTCTGGTCAGTCCCCCGCGCAGATCGAGCCTGGGCTCCCAGCCCAGCTCGTTTCTGATCCGGTGACAGTCCAAGGATATCCGCTTGACCTCGTTGGGCTCGGGGGTGTGGGCCGGTTTGCCCCGGAAGCCGGTCAGCGAGGCCAGGTGGTCGTAGATCTCCAGGACGCTGGTCTCGAGACCCGTGCCCACGTTGTAGGTTCGGCGCGCGGCCTCGGGCTTGGTGGCGGCGAGCCACACCGCCTCGACCAGGTCGCCCACGTAAACGTAGTCCCGGGTGTTGGTGCCGTCGCCGTTGATGACCGGTTGCTCGCCCGTGAGCATCAGGCCGGTGAAGATGGCGCAGACTCCGGCCTCTCCCTTACTGTCCTGACGCGGTCCGTAGACGTTGCCGGGCCGGATCACCGCGTAATCGAGGTCGTGTTCGATAGCGTACAACCGCAGGTAGTGCTCCACCGTCAGCTTGCTGATGCCGTAGGCGCTTATCGGCCGGATGGGGTGGTCCTCGTCACAGGGGTGGTACTCCGGTTCGCCGTATCCCGCCCCGCCGGTGGAGATGTAGACCAGGCGCCGGACCCCGTGGGTGGCGGCGAGGTGGATCACGTTAACCGAGCCGATGACGTTGTAGCGTGCGTCGAGGAGGTGGTCATCACATCGGACCCGGACCTGGGCCGCGGCGTGGATCACCAGCTCCGGGGCGAAGGTTTCGTAGAGATTCTGCAGTGACCCGTCGGCGCGTAACGTATCGCCGGAAACCCCGGCCGTCGGGAGGGCCTTCCCCCCGAGGGAGATGTCTATCTCGCTAAAACCCCAATCCGGGTCGAGGTTGTTCCGGTGGCCGGTGTATAGGTTGTCCACCACGTGGACCCGGTGGCCCTCGGCGGCGAAGCGGTCGGCGATGTGGCTGCCGATGAACCCGGCGCCGCCCGTTACGAGTACTCGCACTTGAGCCCCTTTCCCGTCGGATGTTTGCATACCTAAAAGGAGAGC
>DAOVLG010000319.1 GCA_030631385.1 Candidatus Coatesiibacteriota bacterium
CTGAAGCTCCTGGCGGCCGCCGGGGCCTTCCTCGGCTGGAAGCTGGTGCTGGTGGCGGCCTTCATCGCCGTCGTCGCCGGGGCCGTCTACGGCGTTATCTATAAACTGGTGACGAAGAAGGAGACGCTGCCCTTCGGCCCCTTCATCGCCCTGGGCGCCATGACGGCCTACCTGGCCGGCGAGATAATGCTAAACTGGTACCTGATGCTGTAACCCTCACTGATTCCCTCGCCCCTTTTTGGGGGGAGAGGGTTAGGGTGAGGGGGGTATATGAAAAACAGCATATCCAAAGACAGACAACTACGGTAAAGGCAGACTAAGGCGGAAGAACTGCTTTGGAGCCGTCTTCGCAATCACCACTTGCTTGGAGTGAAGTTCCGAAGACAACACCCCATCGGCCCTTATATCATAGACTTTTACAGTCATGAGGCTAAGCTGGCCGTCGAGTTGGATGGCGGTCAACATGCAGATAAAGAGCATCAGCAATACGACGGAAGAAGGGACAAGTATTTACAAAATCAAGGGATAAATGTCCTGCGTATTTGGAGCAACGAGGTATTTTCAAACCTCTCCGGCGTGCTTGAGGAGATCATCCGGAACCTATAACCCTCACCCCCGCCCCCGTGAGCGAATGCTCCTCCCAGAGGGAGAGGGGAGACGCGCGATTCCCTAGCCCCCTTTAGGGGGAAAGGGTTAGGGGGGAGATTCAACTTCCGAAGAATTCCCTCTCCACCCTTTGGGGGGTTGGGGTGAAGGGGGTATCTGCCTACTATGACCGTCCTTCGTGACAGAGAAGGTCGTGAGGAGCTGGAGGGGCGGGAGCTCTCCCCCTGCGCCGCCATGTCAAAAAACGCCCGACGCCGGGACCCCGACTATACCCCCGATCCCTACCGCACCGAATTCGCCCGGGACCGGGACCGCATCCTCCACTCCCGCCACTTCCGCCTGCTGATGCACAAGACCCAGGTTATCCCGGGTCCCTTTCACGCCCGCTTCACCACCCGCCTGACCCACACCCTGGAGGTGATGCAGGTCGCTCGGAGCCTGGCGCGGAGCTTACGGCTCAACGAGGACCTCACCGAGGCGGTGGCCCTGGGGCACGACCTGGGCCATTCCCCCTTCGGCCACGCCGGGGAGGACGCGCTGCGGCGGATCATGCGCCGCGCCGGGGCCGGCGGCTTCGAGCACAACGAGCACAGCCTGCGCGTCGTGGACGAGCTGGAGGGCCTCGATCTCACCTTCCAAACCCGCCAGGGCATTCTCTGCCACACGCAGTACGACCCGGCCGATTACCCGTCGGGCCGGGAGCTGCCCCTGGAGTTCACCGAACTGGGGTACACGCCCGAAGGTGAGCCTTTCTCTGTCCCGAGGACGCTGGAGGCCCAGATCGTGGACCTAGCCGACGAGATCGCCTACCTGGCCCACGACACCGATGACATGCGCCGGGCGGGCCTATTCGATGCACATTTGGATCGGATACCGTCGCGGCTGGCGCTCTTTTTGCGCTCCCCCAAGCGGGAGACCCTGGGGGTGATCATCAAGGCGCTCACCCGGCACGCCGCGGAGCAGCTCGCCGAGGCCGAGCGGAAGGGGACCGAGCATCCCGTGATCGGATACCCGGAGGACCTGGGAAAACTCATCGCCGAGTTCAAGGCCTTCTCCCGGGAGCACTTCTACTCGCACCCTGCCATCACCGGCGTCTGCGACGAGGCCCATGAGGTCCTGGAGGGGCTCTTCGCGCGCTGGCTCGAACATCCACCAACCAAGGAGCTGGAACACAGGTTCACCGACGCCGACGACCCGACCCGCCACCGGCTGATCCTGGACCGCGTCGTCGAGCTCACCGACCCCGAGGCGCTGCACATATTCCGCTAAGCTGAACGGTTCGGTTATAACCGGTTAAACGTTTCTGCTGCCGGCCTGGGCGGCGGCCTTTACCTGTCTTCAGAACTCTCCTACTTCATCTACGGCATAGGCGCGCGGCTGGCGCTGTCCTGGTCCTTCTGAGCGACGCGAACCGGGATTGTTCAAGGCGTCGTTTGAGTAGTACCACCCAGAATGACAAAAAAGGCCGTCCTGCGGGGCGGTTTTTTCATTTCTTCGTTGACTGACCGGCGGAAAGGGCGTAGATTAAAGGTGAAGTAAAAGTACTAGACAAAGGAGGATTTGAGATGAAGAAAGTGTTGTTAATCTTACTGTCAACCCTCCTCTGCGCCGCCTTCGCCCAGGATTTGCTGATCGGTCACACCGATCCGGGCCAGACGGGGGACGTGGAGGAGCACATCGCCGGAGATCCCTACTACGACCGGGTGGACCTCGAGAATTGGTGCAGCGACACGCCCACGGTTGATCATCTGTTGGAGTACGACTGCGTGTTCACCTGGAACGGCCTCCCTTATGATGATCGAGCACTCTTGGGCCACAATCTGGCCGACTATGTGGACCAGGGCGGCGCCGTCGTGATCCTGAATTTCTGTTGGGGTTACTCCCCGTGGGGTTTGTCGGGTCGGATCATGGACGATTCCGATTACTGCCCGCTGACGCTGGTCTATCGCTGTGGAGGAAGGGACGACCAGGACCTGGGGGACTACGACCCCGACCACCCGATAATGGCCGGCGTGGAGTCCATCACTGGCATCTACTACTGGATATATTTGGGTGTATGGCCCGACGCCACCTGGATCGCGAGCCTGACCAACGGCTACGCCCTGGTGGGGATCAACGCGTGGGAGAACGTCGTCGGTATCAACATGTACCCCGGCGACAACCGGCGATGGTCCGGCGACGGCTGGATTCTGTTGAACAACGCCATCCAGTACATCATGGGCGAGCCCGGGACGGTCGCCGTGACCTCCTGGGGCCGGTTGAAAGCGGTGTTCGAGTAACCGGGGCTTTTCGAAGAGACGACCTCTACGTCGCCTGCGGGGCGGTTTTTTCATTTCTTC
>DAOVLG010000253.1 GCA_030631385.1 Candidatus Coatesiibacteriota bacterium
AAGTCCACCAGCGGCGACACGCACCTCGGCGGCGACGATTTCGACAAACGGGTCATTGACTGGCTGGCCGACGAATTCAAAAAAGAGCAGGGGATAGACCTGCGCGACGATAAGATGGCCCTTCAACGCCTGAAAGACGCCGCGGAGAAGGCGAAGATGGAGCTCTCCACCCTTGCGAGCACCCCGATCAACCTCCCCTTCGTCACCGCCGACGCCTCGGGGCCCAAGCACCTGAACATGGAGCTGAGCCGGGCCAAGTTCGAGTCCCTGGTTGACGATCTGGTCGAGCGCACCGTGAAGCCGTGCAAGAAGGCCTTGTCCGACGCCGGGGTGAAGCCCGGCGACATAGACGAGGTGATCCTGGTCGGCGGCTCGACCCGCATTCCCGCCGTGCAGGCCAAGGTCAAGGAACTTTTCGAGCGCGACCCACACAAGGGGGTCAACCCCGACGAGGTGGTGGCCATCGGCGCCGCCATCCAGGCCGGAATCCTGGCCGGTGAGGTGACCGACATTCTCCTACTGGATGTCACCCCGCTTTCCCTGGGCATCGAGACCCTGGGCGGTGTCTTTACCAAGCTCATTGACCGCAACACCACCATCCCGGTGCACAAGAGCCAGATCTTCACCACCGCCGAGAACAACCAGACCACGGTCGAGGTCCACGTCCTGCAGGGCGAGCGCGAGATGGCCATGTACAACAAGACCATCGGGCGCTTCCACCTCACCGGCATCCCGCCCTCCATGCGCGGTGTGCCCCAGATCGAGGTCTCCTTCGACATAGACGCCAACGGCATCGTCAAGGTCTCGGCCAAGGACCTGGCCACCTCGAAGCAGCAGGAGATCACCATCACCGCCTCCTCCGGTCTCACCGACGAGGAGATCGAGGGGATGGTCAAGGACGCCGAGGCCCACGCCGACGAGGACAAGAAGAAGCGCGAGGAGGTGGACCTGCGCAACCAGGCCGACTCCGCCGTCTACGGCGCCGAAAAGCTCCTCAAGGACATGGGAGACAAGGTCCCCGCCGATGACAAGGCCAAGGTCGAGTCGGCCATGGAGCGCGTCCGTGAGACGCTCAAGGGCGACGACACCAACGAGGTCCGCTCGGCCATGGACCAGCTCAACAACGCGCTGAACGAGCTTTCCAGCAAGCTCTACCAGCAAACCGGGGCCCAGTCCGGTCAACCGGGCGACGGTGCTGGCCAAGCCGGCGGCGAACCTTCCGATAGCGGCGCCGGGTCCGAAGAAGACGTCGTTGACGCCGACTACGAGGTCATTGACGACGACGAGAAGAAGTAGGTTAAAAAAGGGGGCGGGTAGACCGCCCCCTACAATAAAAGGAGATATTCGTGGATATTCTTCAAACATTACAGATTACTTTAGAACACAAGGGGTATCTTGATTGCATATTTGATTATATCCATGGAGTTAAAAATGATTTTCCTGATTGGAATACATACTTGAACAAATCAAGAAGCTCGCAACTAACACCGATGGATTCTTTTTTTAAGACACCTGAAAGAGCGCTAGCAATTCAGTTATTAGCAGAAATATTATATAGAAAAACATGGCTAAGAAAGAATTTTACTCAAGATGAAATTGATAAATTAGAAGACTATTGCCTTAGAGAATTAGTAACAATTGAAGTTTCACAGATATATACATTCCATCCAATACAGAAAAAAAACGTACCTGATCTTGACAAAATTATTGAAATACTTAATGAGGCTTTACAGTGTGCAACTGAATATAAAAACAAAAAACAAATAAACCAAGGAATTAAGAAATTAGCAGATAAAGGTTTAATAAATTATGCGTTGCCTGATATATTAGCAAATATTGTACAGGAATTGAACTAACTAGAGCAAGTAATTTAACAATATTTATATATCATCTAATTCCACCCACACCAAGGAAGGAGTTAAATATGTCACAAGATTGGGAAACAATATTATCAATTGGAATACCCTCACTATTTGTGATTGTTAATATCATTGCAACTATTAGGTTGTCTTATAAATCAAGGATATTTTCAAGACAATTAGAAGAATATAAAATTAAATCTGAGCGTTCCGAGAACGAAAGGCAAGAATTGCTTTCGAATTTCCTAGAAACAATTCAAAAAAGTGCTAAGAGTGATACTAAACAAGATGAAATTAATACTTTAATGAAGAAAGCTATTTATCTTTTCCCTGATAATGTTGTTAAATGTTTATTAGCTTTTAAAACTATAAATCCAGTAAAAATAGTGAAAGAAGACCCCAATGCACTCGTTGTTTTGCTCGGTGTTATTCTGCTTGAAATAAGAAAGGCTCTAGGATTTTCAGAAACAAAGATTAAAGTTAAGGATATATTGAATTTTATAATTAATGATAAAAGATATACCGATAAGGAAGTTGAGAATGCAGAAAAAGTTCTAACAAAACATAGCAGTTTTCTTTCTGACATAGTTTAGTATTACTTAAATATCTAAATATCAAGTGATTTCATTGACACTTGTTATTAATTAATAGGCGGGTCGGCGGGCCCGCCCTTCGACCGACCTGATAGGATGGGAGGAATTAATCTATACTGAGGAAAATCTGGCACCGGTTCGAGTGCCGGAACCGATTCCACACCACCCTAAGGCTGTACCATGCAGGAACAGATTCGCGGCGCCCTGATGAAGGCGATTGGCGATACGAAGGGCGCCTTCGCCTCGGTGCTTTTCGAGATGACGGGAATCATGGTGGAGTGGATAAGGTGGACATCAGCGGACGCTTCAACGTGGACAACGCCGTCATGTCCTACATCGGGGTCCTCCTCGCCGCCCGGAAGGCCTCGCTTGACTCCGGCGGCGGTGGGGTGATAAACAACTTAATTGTGACCTCGAACATGACCCACGTGGTGTTCGGTCCGCTGGGCAAGGACTGCCTATTCGGGATGGGTATCTTCCTCGGCGGCAACCTTGGCCAGGCGCTCCGTACGCTGCGCCGGGTGAGGAAGGAACTCACCCCCATCCTTGAAGGCTGATGAAAAAAGACGCTAAAAGACCCAAGCCCGCTGAAGCCGAGCCCTCCGCCGGTTCGGATGACTTGATGGAATCCGGTGTCAGTGAGGTATCGGATAACGGCCTGGTGTCGGTCGAGAAGGAGAAGCCGCCGACCCCGGAGGAGGAGCTGGCCGTGCTCAAGGACAAATACCTCCGCCTGGCGGCCGACTTTGATAACTACCGCAAGCGCCAGCTCGCGCAGGGGAAGCTCATCCGCGCCGAGGCGTACCGCACCCTCCTCTCCTCGATCCTGCCGGGTGTGGACGACCTGCACCTGGCCGCCGCTCACGAAACGACCGATGAGGCTTACCGCGCCGGCATCATGAAGGTCATCGAGAAGCTGGACGCCGCCCTGGCGGCTTTGGGGGTCGAGCGGATGAACCCGTTGGGGAAGCCCTTCGATCCCGAGCTCCACGAGTGCCTGGCGGTCCATCCCTCGCCCGACGACGAGCCGAACACCGTCATCGAGGTCTACGCAGACGGCTACCGCTGGGGCGACGTAGTCCTGCGTCCCGCCCAGGTGGTGGTGGCTCAGGCGCCCCCGGATGGAGGGGTGTGAGTAAAGGGTGAACGCTCCCGAAGACAGAACCGATGGGTAAGGACTACTATCAGATTCTGGGCGTGCCCGAAAACGCCGGCGAGTCCGATATCAAACGGGCCTACCGGGAACTGGCGAAGAAGTACCACCCTGACCGCAA
>DAOVLG010000347.1 GCA_030631385.1 Candidatus Coatesiibacteriota bacterium
CCTCGAAGGAGGTGGTGCCGACGTTACCACCCAGATCACAGGCGGTGACGAGCAGGTCGGCCGTGCCGTCGTAGTCGGGTGACGCCCAGAGGGCGGTGTAGACGGCCGGGCCGTCCGTCCAATCGCTGAAGGTGTCGTCGGCGTTCTGGTTACCGTTGACCCGCCAGTAGTGGGTGTCAACCGGAACGCCCTCGTCATCCACCTCGGCGAAGGTGATGTCGTAGCGCGGGCAGGCGAAGAGTAGCTCGTTCGGCGTGGCGGTGAACTCGATGTGGGAGCCGAAGCTGGGGATCAGGGCGAGCTGGAGCGTGCCGCCATCAGCTGGATTGAAGCTCGGGGGGTTGCGGTCATCGGCGTCGGCAGCGTGAATTTTAACCGAGAGCTCAAGGTTGTTGCCCACGTCGCGGCGGACGTAGGAGATGAAGGCGATCTCGTGGTACAAGGCGGCGTTGTTGATGCGGATGATCCCCTTGTCGCCGAAGATGTTCATCTTGGTGGAGAGGTCGCCCGAGGTCTGGTCCGCGGACTGGCGGCTCTCGCCCGACATCAGGATATAGGAACCACCCCAGAACCTGGAATCCACCTCGTTCTCCGGGTAACCCTTGAAGGCGAAGAAGACGTCGTCGGGGATGGGACCGAGTTGGATGATATGGAAGTAGTTGGATCCGAGGCCGTCGGGGCAGCCGTAGATGTTCCCCGAATAGCTACGGAGCTCGATGTCCACGCCGGCGAGCACTTGATCTCCGGTGAACTCGCGGGTTCCCTCGGGCTCGTTGTCGTTGACCTCGGGGTAGGCCCTGGCGTCGGGACCTTCATCCGGGTTAAGGTCATCTATGTAGAAGTAGCCGCTGTTGTTGGCGTCGTTTCCCGCGCGATTGGCACAGCGGTGGTTGGTGAACCAGTTCCACTCGATGAACTCGCCGAAGGCGTAGGCCATGCCGCCCATCTCGTCCTCGAACACCATGTCCGGGAAGGCGTCGCGGAAGATCTGGTCGTAGACGTCGCAGAACTCTATATTTGTGTCCGTCGCCTCCTGGTACTTGTCGTAGTTCTCCCAGTACATGGTGATCGGGTTGACCTGATCGTAGGACTCCATCAGGTCCACCAGCTCCGGGGTCTGGTAGGTGAGAGACTCGAAGTAGTGAGACCAGATAACGCTGTTGTACCAGCTCAGGCCCTCATGCCGGGTTAGTCCGATATGGGGGGAATGCATGAAGCCGCCGATGCGGCCGCCTTGGTACTGGTTGTAGAGCGGGTAGGCCTTATCCTCGCTCCAGACGGAGGTCTTCTCCTTGACGTGGGAGGGGTTGACCCAATCAATACCGAACTGGACGCCGTGGTGCAACTCGTGCGCCCCTACGGTCTCCAGGCTACCCTCGGCGCTGTCGGGGTGATCGGTGTGGCGGAAGGCCATGTGGAAACTGGCGTCCTCCCAGGGGGTTTCGTCGTAGGGGTAGTCAACCTGGGCGTAGGCCATTACGCCGGGGCCGAGACCGTCCTCGGTCATGTTACGGAAGTAGGCGTCGAAGCGCTCCCAGTCCTCCTCGGTGTCCCCCTCACGGTAGCCGTAATCTGCGCCACTGGGGTACCAGGTGCCGTCCTTGACGGGATAGTCGAAGAGCAGATCGTCTATGAAGACGCCGAAGGAGTGCTCCAGGGAACCCCCGATGATCTCCACTATGTCGGGGATTCCGTTGTTGTCACGGTCATCGGGGTGTAAGAGGCCGTGGGGGCCGATCAGAACGTACCACATGCGGAAGTTGCCCTCGGGGGTGTCCCAGTGGTGGATGTCGGGGTCCGGCACGCCGTAGCCGCGGTTCGAGCCTGGCGGGGCCTCTTCGGTGGGACGGCCCAGGTACATCCGGGCCTCGGCAATCTCCTCCTCGGAAAAGAGCCCGTTAATCAGGCATCTACTGGCGTCGTAGAGGAGCAGGGAGCCGCAGGTTCCCACCAGGCTGTCGTTTCCCCGGTAGGCGTCGGGGATGCGGTCGGCGTCGCCGAAGGCGAGGTTAAGCTTGTAGAGGGCGTAGTCGGTGTAGGCGATCTCGCCACGCTCATATGCCGCCGATACGAGTTCTATGGTGGTCGGCGGGGCCTCCATCTCGGCGAAGACTACCGAAGCCAGGAGCAGGGCGATAATCGGGGTGAACCTTCCGGGTCTCATAAGACCCCCTTTTCGGATGGTTTTTTAAGGTGAATCAGGGTTACCCGGCAACTATATCATAAGAGGGGCATGACTCCAAATTGCGTTTATGGACCGCCCTCGAGCGCCGCGATGAACTTCATTTGTTGTTCGAGGAAGAAGGTATTCTCAGGATCGAGCTCCAGGGCACGATTTTCCCACTCGAGGGCGAATTCGGGATCGCCGAGGGCGTAGTAGGTCTCGGCGACCGTGTCCAGGATGTTGGGGTCGTTCGGCTCCAATTCATGCGCGTCCAGCGCTATGTCCAGAGCGAACTCCAGATAGAGTCCCCGTACGGCGAGGACCCAGGCCAGGTTGTTGTACACCTGGGCGTCCCCCTCCTCCTCGGCCAGGACGCGCACGATGATGTCAAGGGCGTTTGAATGGACCTGCTTCTCGGAGGTGTCCAGGTAGGGTTCGAGCATGAAGCGGGGCTCCCACAAGTAGTAGATGCGTTCCAGCTCCGCCACCGGCTCAGCGTGGTCGTCCACGGAGATGTCCACCAG
>DAOVLG010000380.1 GCA_030631385.1 Candidatus Coatesiibacteriota bacterium
CGGACGGGGATTAGGTTTGAATCCGCCGGGTGAGACGACTTTTATTTCTGTATCTATCGCTGCTTACATTGGAGCTCGGGAGGATGTCGGCCTTAAACGCCCCTTGCCGGCGGTGGCACAGTTTTTGCGCAAATGAACCTCGGAGAAGTCCGCCGGCTCCCCTCCTGCAAAAACCTGTGCCACCGCCTCAGCGATCGTGGAGGCGGCGGGTGTACGCCGGACACTTGACGTGCCGGTCAAGCTTCACGCTATCTACCACGTCACATCATCTGGTGGCGGGATAGCATGCACCCACACACTGAGGTCGGTATGGATAGTATGATAATACCCGTTCATGATTGGTGATTATCCATTATCAATTGTAGTCGAATTTGGTCTGCGACGGATTATTTTGGGTGAGTTTTGATTCTTGCCACTTTGAATGATAGATGATGCCCGGCCCGGCGGGGTCGGCCTTCTCTCAGATGATCGGACGGACGCGGCGCCGCCAGAACCGCGACCGTAATGATAAAACAGATGAAGAGGACGGCCCTACCCAGGCTCACTCACTTGGCTAAATACTCCAGCGGGTTGACCGCCCGGCCGGCCTTGCGGATCTCGAAGTGCAGCGACGGCTCGGTGATCGAACCGGTTGAACCGACCGTGCCGATGCGCTGGTTCTCCTCCACCCGGTCCCCGACCCCGACCAGGATGTCCCGGGCGTGGGCGTAGAGGGTGTGCACCCCGTCATCGTGGGCGATCACCAGGAGCTTGCCGTAGCCCTGGAACCAGTCGGAGTAGATCACCTCGCCCGCCAGGACGCTGACGAAGTAGCGGCCCTCGGGAGCGGCGATGTCAATCCCGTCGGACTTGGTGGTGGTGCCGTAGCGCGGGTCCTCGACCCGGCCGAAGTAGCGGATGATCGTCCCCTCGGTGGGCCAGATCCTCAAGGTGGGTATCTCGGAGGTATAGACGTCGGAGTCGGGGATCTCGGCCAGGCTCATCTGTCGCCCGGCGCGCTCGCTGGCGTCGGCGGCGATCAGCCCGTCCAGCTTGGCCTGGAGCCGGGCCGCCGCCTTCTCCCTCTCACGGATCACCGCCTCGTAAACCGAGCGCTCCCGCTGAACCCGCTCGAGAAGTTTTTGCTTTTCATCTAAATCTTGTTCGTAAATCTCTAACTCTTCGGCGGCCAGCTCCTCCAGGCGCCTGAGGGTGTCGTTGGCCACCCCGAGGTCGGCCTTCTTCAGCTCCTGCTCGGCCACCGCGGCCAGGATCTCGTCGTAGATGGTGCGGTCCTGGTGGGCGAAGGCCTTGAGGAAGAGGAAGCGCCGTCCCATGGCGGCGAAATCCCGGGCGGAGAAGACGAAGCGGGAGCCGCCGTCCCGACCGATCATGTACAACAGGGTCAGACGGCGGCCCAAGAGGTCCCGGCGCTCGTCAGCCTGACGCTCGAGGCGCTCGATCTCCATCTGGGTGGCGGCGACGGCCTCGGCGGTGGTGGCCTGGGCCGTCTGCAGGCGGCGCTGGTTGGCCCGCCCCCGCTCGGCGCGCTGCTGCAGGAGCTGGAGCTCACCCAGGATGCCCAGCTCCTGGCGGCGGATCTTCTCCCGCGCCAGACGCTGGGTCCGCAGGTCCTTCTCGATCGCCGCCAGTTCGGTCCGGATCTCCTCGACCCCGGCCAGGGACCGATGGACGAAGAGGGCCACACCGAACAGGATCGCCAGGACGAAAAGAACCAGGGGAAGAACGGGCGGCAGGCGTTTCATCCGTAGTGTGCCTCCAAGCTCAAGACTAGCACCGGCAACCGGGCGCGTCAACCGAATCACCGGGGTATGGTAAACTAGAACCCGGACAACCCACCCCGTAAGGACGGCTCCCCTTGGCCAGCTTCCTCTACGCCTTCGTGATCTTAGTCCTGGGGCTGGTGGTGGGCAGCTTCGCCAACGTGCTCATCTACCGCATCCCCCGCGGCATCTCCATCCTGCGCCCGTCGAGCTTCTGCCCCGAGTGCAAGAAGGCCCTCACCGTCAACGAGAAGATTCCGGTTCTGTCCTATCTGACCCTGGGCGGCAAATGTTCCCACTGCGGCAAGAAGATCTCGCCGCGCTACCCCGTCGTCGAGCTCGGCAACGCCCTGGGCTGGCTGGGGATCTTCGCCGTCGAGGGCTACACCTTCGCCGGCGTAGTCGGCTGTCTGCTCTTCACCGGCCTGTTGGTCGCGGCCATGACCGACCTGACCGAGGGGATCATCCCGAACAAGCTCTGTCTGGGGCTGGGAATCATCGGCCTGGCGGTGAGCTTCTACCCCTTCGGCCTCGAGCCCCTGGACAGCCTGCTGGGGGCGTTGGTGGGCGGCGGACTCTTATTGATTTTCGCTCTTCTGGGGCGGCTCGTTTTCAAGCGGGAGGCCATGGGCGGCGGGGACCTGAAGCTCCTGGCGGCCGCCGGGGCCTTCCTCGGC
>DAOVLG010000139.1 GCA_030631385.1 Candidatus Coatesiibacteriota bacterium
AAGGACCCGCGGCACATCTACGGCGCGCGCGTACACCTCGAGCTCGTGGCCGACTTCACCGAGGGCGAGGAGTACCACGAGATGCAGGAGTTCGTCAACCAGTACTTCGGTGACTACCCGGTCACCCACCGCCTCCTGTTTCGCGTGGAGAGCGCCGAGCCGAGCTGGGAGGTCTAGACCAGTTTTCTTGCGATTCGTAGTGCGGGCGGTAAACCCCGCCCTTTTTGTTACGCGAGGGATGATGGCGAGGTCGGGGGGAGGAGCTCCACTAAACGACACACATCTGTGGCTACCGGCAGCCGTGGGGCGTTGAGGGGAGGGACCGCGGTACCCAATCGCCTTGAAACGACCCCGTCTTTGAGGTATAGTAGCCGGGCTCTCGAAGGCTTCGGAACCCGCACCGAGGAGAATGCGATCCTGCATCCGGCCATCAAATTCGCCGTCTCCTTTGCCGCCGGGCTTCTCTGCGTCTTCGTCGCGCGCACCATCGCCCGCCGGGGGAAGATACACAACGAGCCCAACCCCATCGTCGAGACCCACACCGAACCGGTGCACTACCTAGGGGGTGTCAGTGTTTTTATCCCCTTCATCCTCCTCCCCTTCCACCTCTTCGGAGCGCCGGGGTGAGTGATCCTCTTGGCGGCGGTGAGCGCGGTCCTGACCGCCCTGGGCACCTACGACGACCTCAAGCCGGTGAGGGTGATGGTGAAGTTCCTGATCGAGGTGGCGCTGATCGCCGCCTTTTACCCCCTCTTCGTCAACGTGCTCGATCTGCGGATGGACTTCGCCCTCGTTATCCTGGGCGCGATCGGGATCGTCGTTCTTGGCAACGGCTTCAACCAGATAGACGTGCTGGACGGACTCGTCTCGGGGGTCAGCATCTTCATCTGCCTGTCGCTCTTCGTGATGTACCAGTCACCCTCTCGCCGAACGCTTCCGCCCGACCTCCCCAAATCGAAAACGCCGTGATGAGAGACTCCTCCAGGCCCCGCTTCGGCTTCTACGACGTCGTCAAGCGCCTCCTCGACATCGTCGGCTCCCTCTTCCTCCTGTTCTTCCTCCTCCCCTTCCTGTTCATCATCGTCTTTCTGATCAAGATCGAGAGCGAGGGGTCGGTGCTCTTCTACCAGCGGCGTTGCGGCCGCGGCGGGCGCGAGTTCCACATGTACAAGTTCCGCACCATGGTCAAGGACGCCGAGGCGCTGAAATCCAAGCTGAAGAACGAGATTGACGGCCCGATGTTTAAGGTCAAGGACGATCCCCGGATCACCCGCTTCGGCCGCTACCTGCGCGCCTGGAGCGTGGACGAGCTGCCCCAGATCATCAACGTCTTAGTCGGCGACATGTCCTTCATCGGCCCGCGACCCCTGGCCGAGGAGGAGATGGAGGGCGACGAGGAGTGGAAAGCCGCCCGGCTCTCCGTCAAGCCCGGCATCACCGGCCTTTGGCAGGTCAAGGGTCGGGAGTCGGGCAGGTTCGACGACTGGAAGCACTACGACTACGAGTACGTCCGCGATCGCTCCCTCTTCCTCGACGTCAAGATCCTGATCTGGACCGTCCTCTCCGTTTTGCACAAGAAAGGTTCCTACTGACCAGCCTCCCCCCCGCCGGGGAGAAAAGTCAACGCGGGTGCGGTGTTAAAATGGGACCGTCATGGCCGACCGGCGGAAAGGTTTCACGGAATTTGCACGCAATCCCCTGATGGGGTTCGTCCTTTTGGCGTGCATCGCCGGGGGGACCCTCGTGGGCTTCTGGATCGAGCCGGTGGTGGGCTGGCTCTGCCTGGGGGTCTTCGCCGCCGCGCTCCTGGTACGTCTCGTCCGCCGGCTCGTCACCCGGCGGCGTTCCGACTAGACCTCCGCCTCGGCCAGTTTTTTCCGCACCAGTCCCACGAAGAGGTCCACCGCCCGGCCCGGCACGCTCTCCGGCAGTTCCACCACCAGCTTCCCCCCCAGCGCCGGCAGCACCTCCAGCCGATAGGCCACCCGGTCGGTGTCCCTCCGGAGCCGGAGCACCAACAGCGAGACCAGCACCGTCCCCGCCCCCACGAGCAACCGCACCAGGTTCCTCATCGGCACCAGCCACAGCACGGCGAGCAGGGCTATCAGCACCAGCATGGCCGCGATGAGCCGCTTGGGGCCGTAGACGACCCGGCTCCGGGAGCGCACCGCTTGCACCTCGGCCAGGGTCAGCCTCCGCCAGCCGGTCGTCAGGCCGTACAGGTGCAGCTCGTCACCGGCCAGGACGGCGTCGGGCTCGTTCACCGACAGCCGCTCGTCGGGGCCGTAGTCGCGCCGCAGGCTTATCGCCTCGGCGGGGAAGTTTTCCGGAAATCTCGGCGGTTCCACGGAAATAGAGTAGCACCGCAAACAGTAATGAACAAGTAAGTTCTTTTTAGTCTTGCTAATTCGATAAGAGTTTGATAGAATAAAAATGTTGTAGATTAAGGTTTTATCTTGATAACTAAGGTCATCTAAAGAAGGAACTATGAAGAGGTTCTTCATACTTTTACTAATTTTAGCCATCTTCGTTGTAGGCTCGTTAGCTAAAACAACTTCTAAGTCGAGAGGCGAAGCTGTACTTGAGTACATTGATTATGTGATTGGATTGTGGTCAGTTTTTATAGACTCAGGTGATGATGGTTGGTGGTGGGATGAATACGGGAATCTTTTATTTAATAAATATTCAGATAAGCTCTTGATAGCTATTGAAGGAACTGAACAACTTCTTGATAACATTGATCAATTTATAAAAATATATGAAGATGAACGGCAGTCATATCTTGAAGGTGGTGATTGGGTACCCGAAATTTTCTTATATACAGTTGATGATTATTTAACGGGTGAAATAAATAAGATTAAAAATCGTATCTCATCTTTACATAAGGAAGCCTCCGTTATTTGGAATAGCACTTGGGGGAGCCTAAAAGAAGCAGTGGATGCATGGATGACATTACAGTTTTATGTAATATCAGGGTTAGATATTGGGTTAGATATTGATTCAGAATATACATTAGATCAACTGAAAAACCCAACCGAAGATATTACTTCATATATTGAAAATCTTGAAAAACGATGGACTGAGGATATTCTTAAACCTTTTACAAAGGAGCCAGCGAAGGATTTCGTTAGCAATGAAAAAGGAATGGGTTTTGTCCTTCCCAGATTAGAGATAGGTGTATGGAATGACCCTTATATTACTGATACTAGTCTAAGCATATCGTCTATGGAAATTTTTATTTGGTTAGGCCAAATAGAAGATGTAATAACTAATGAAGAAGAGATAATTAATGAGCTTTACAATTTACTTAATAAATACATACCAGATTACAAACCAGATCAACAGTTTGAAATAACGGACTTATTAAGTCCATATTTATGTGTTGGTAAATATTATGTAAAATTAGGTTATTATGTGTCTCCTAGTGGTTCAGAATTTGAGGCTGAATACAATGTTTTAGATGTATTATATGAAAATAATGGAATATTATATGAATTACGTATATCGACGACTGGTTTATTATCAAATGATATGATGAAAATGGTTGCTGATGGTGTTGTGTTACCATAATTAATTAAGGAGGATTGATGGCTAGATGCATAAACAAAGTCGCTGTGTTCCACCATGTCAATCGTTATGGTGAGGATAACCCAAGTAACTGTTTACATCTTTGTAAACCATGCCATGACAAAACACGTTCTATGGGAAACGAGAGAGACCCAAAGAAAGGGGAGAAGGTCGAATTTTCAGAAGGTACTAAGAAAAAGGTTCGAGAGAGGTCACGCGGTAGATGTGAATGTACATTATCTGGTTGTGGCCACCCAACAGCTTAATAAACTAATTGGTACATGAAAAAAGGAGCCCCCGCGGGCTCCTTTTCGGTTGCACACAGCCCCTAGACCTCCATGATCTCCTTGACCTTGGACTCCACCAGCTCGTCTATCTGGGTGGTGTGCTCGTCGGTCATATCCTGGACCACGTCCATGAGGCGGTCGCGCTCGTCCTCGCTGATGTCGCCCGATTTGGCGGCGTCTTTTAGCATCTCGTTGGCGTCGCGACGGACGTTGCGGATGGAGACCTTCCCCTCCTCGGCCAGGCGGTGGGCAACCTTGACCAGGTCCCTGCGCCGGTCCTCGGTCAGGGGCGGGAAGGGGAGGCGGATGACCACGCCATCGGTGGAGGGGGTTATCCCCAGGTCGCTGGACTGGATGGCCTTCACGATGGCGTCAATGGCGGTCTTGTCCCAGGGCTGGACGACGATCATCCGCGGCTCGGGGACGCCGATGGTGGCCATCTGGTTGATCGGGGTCTGGGAGCCGTAGTAGTCCACCCTGAGCGAATCGAGGATGGCCGGGTTGGCGCGTCCGGTGCGGATGGCCCGCAGGTCACGCAGGGTCGCCTCCACGGCCTTGCGCATATTCTCATCGGTCTCTTTCAGCTTGGGATCAATCATAGGCCCTCCGTTGCCTTGGGCAAGGGATATTATAGCTACGATATTTAAACAATTTTGTTACATTTTTTCTTATGACGTTGGTCTGGTTTGATAACGAGCAGTTTTTCTTCATGTAGATCGTTATTATTCAGTTGAAATCCAGACCACAACATTGCGACGGCCGCCAGGTTAAGAGACTCCGTATTATTTTGTAGAGACACATCACTATTTAAGTTATTATTGTTGTATCGTTCTTTAAACTCCCATGCCGCTGTAACGGCGTCTTCAATGTGGCACTTAGAATGTGCATCCCCACTTACAAACGCTTCCCAAATAAGGATTTCATTTTTAGGTTTATCAAGAAGCCATTTTCCCCAATCTAATGTAAATGATATATTAGTATTATTTTGCTTTATTTTATTAAGAATATATGCTAATTGATGAAGACCTAACGTGGTGACCGAAAGACCTGCCGACGCATAGCAAGACCTGTTTCCATCGCCATTTCTTTCCTTACTTAGTTGGTTAGCATTATTAGGTATTGGAATAAAGAGAGGGCATTCAAAGCCAATGGCAATTGGTAAATTATTATAATCCTTAATTATATAACGAATGAGTTCATCAATATCATGTGAACAAATAATATTTTCGCCCTCATTGATTCTAGCCCATCCGAAATTATTTTGTAGAGTTGAACCAACATCACAAGCATAAATTATAATTGCACTAGACATTTAGCACCTTTTATTAGTTTAACGTTGATAAACACACCTCACGGCCCGATGACGGTGGCGAAGCCCTCCTCGGTGAGCGCGCGCAGCGGCCCGCCCTCCACCTCTCCCGAGAAGACGAGTATTTTAATCCCGCCCTGACGGCATAGCTCCACCGCGGCCAGGTCCATCACCCCCAACCGCTCGGCGAGGACCTCGTCGTAGGTCAAGTGGTCGTAACGGCGGGCGTCGGGGTCGGTCTCGGGGTCGGCCGAGTAGACGCCGTCCACCTGGGTGGCCTTGAGGATGGCGTCGGCGCCCAGCTCCAGAGCCCGCAGCGCCGCCGCGGTGTCGGTGGTGACGAAGGGCGCTCCGGTCCCGCCGCCGAAGACGCCGATCCCGCCCGAGTCCATGAACTCCCGAACCGCCTCCGGGCGGTAGGGCGCCACATGGTTCGGCATGGGGATGACCGAGTAGGCCCGGGCTTTCAACCCCTGCGCGTTCAAGGCGTCGGCCAGGGCCAGGGCGTTGATCACCGTGGCGAGCATCCCGGCGGTGTCGGCGGCGGTCCGGTCGGCGAAGATCGAGTTCCGGCCGCGGAAAAGGTTCCCCGCCCC
>DAOVLG010000456.1 GCA_030631385.1 Candidatus Coatesiibacteriota bacterium
CGTAGGTTCGAATCCTACCGCCCCAGCCAGGAGGGCCTTATTTTTATCCCATCTTTTTTTACTCGAGCACGGCGAGACGGAACTTCTCATTATTGCCGAAAAGGGCCTGGTTTCCAGCCCCCACCGCTATTTCAATAGGGATCACCTGCTTATTTCGGACCGGCTGATGAGTGTTTCCTGCCGGTAACTTAGCCCGTTTATGTCGTTTAGAAGAAGCTCCTCCCCCTCCGCACCAGCGCTGGACCCCGGCCACACGACTCCACGGCATCGCCAATCGAACCGATAGCGCCGAGTACACGCTCCCGTTGCTCGCTCCCGCGATACACAAAAGACAAGGGGTTTTAACCCCTTGTTTCAACGTAGTGGTTGGCCTTTTAGATCGGCCCTTTCATTCGTCCCCTCGCCCCTCTGGGGAGGGGGTTAGGGAGAGAGGGTAGGGCGTGGCTTCTACGCCCCGCCGCCGATTTAATCACGCCCTCGCCCGTGGAAGGGCGACTCTACATCGTGGCGGGATAACCTACCCCTAACCTGACGCAGCTACAACAAATACACACCGTTACCAACCCTTACCAAACAGCTTATCCCATTCGACACGTTGAAAAAAGGCGTCTTCCGACGGCCCTTCATCCATAAGGGAAAATTATTCCCTAGTCGGCCTTCCCCAGGCGGCGGTTGATGAAGGGAATCGCCCGCATCGGTCGCACCTCCTTTGGGCAAACACTGATGCAGAAACCGTGTTTGGAGCAGGCTGGAGTCCCGTTGGGACGACCCAGGAGCTTCTCCCGTTTGACCCCGGCCGAGTCGCGTGGATCGAAGAAGTTGTGATAACCCACCACCGAGGCTGACGGCCTGGATCAAGCGGGACCGCGCAGCACCCGGTAAACCAAAGTGGACCAAATCACTGCGAGCGACACTGACCTCGGGGTTTGCCTCCATGCCAGCGTTGATTCTGCCAAAGCTTTATATGGGGATGGGAGCCTGTACCAAGCGCCGTATCAGGGAAGGCGCGTTAACACCTCACCGGCCTGGGCGTCCACAACGAAGTCGGTGTACGCGGCCTCGTCATCGGGGTTCATCCGCACCGCGAGCCGCTGAAATATCCGGTAGGTAACGGTGTTCCTCCAGGGGTCCCCCAGGTTATCCGGGTCGTCCTGATGGACCAGGTAGATCCGATAGAGCTCCCAGCGGCTCTTCTCCTCCTCACCGCGATCGTCGGCGGCGAGAGCGGCCTTCAAAGCGGCGGGGGAATCCACGGCGGGGGAACCCAAATCCAGCTTCGCCGAGCCAAGGGGCCAATGGGTATGGTCGTCGGTAGGCACGGCTGGCGGCGAATCCTCCTGAACCGCCGGCTGCGCCCCCACGGTAAGCACCACCCGCAGGACCCGTTTGAGGCCGTCCGAGTAGTAGGCGACCACCCATTCCCGGTTCCGGCCACCCAGGGGAAGGTCGCCGGAAACCGCGGCGTAGGCGTAGGCGTCGGGGGACCAACCGTGCCCCAGGGGCTCGGCCAGCTCGAGAACCTCCAACGCCGTCCAGATATCCTTGGCGTAGAGCTCGACCAACCCGCCGGGCGCTCTCTCGAAGAGGCTGCTGAAGCCGTCGTTCCACTCAAGCTCGCCTTCGCTGCCGTCGCAAACAAGCCTGACCGTGGCCAAGTCACCCTGCACCCCGGTCACCTCAACCAGGCTGCCCGGTGGAAGCTCGATCTCACCGGTGGAGATCTTCACCAGGGCGGTAACACCGGGCCTGAGCTGTACGATATCGCCGAGTTTGGGGGGTTGGATGCGCGGAGGCGGGGCGGTGCGCTGGCACTGGAAAATCTCGCCGAATACGATCAACAGAAAGAACCCGACGCCGATAACGCCCGACATGGACCACAG
>DAOVLG010000097.1 GCA_030631385.1 Candidatus Coatesiibacteriota bacterium
GAGCGATAATAAACTCCCCTCGCGGAGCAGCGAGCCAACGCGCTGCGTTGGTTGAAACCCCTTGTCTTGGTGAATAACGCGAGCGACCAACAGGAGCGGTGGAACGCGGAGACAAATTTACAAATTACAAAAGACTTATATCGCGAGGCTGGGGTCCAGCGCCCTGCGCTGGTCCAACGCGCTGCGTTGGCCGTTTCATCTTATCCCCTCCCTTGTCCGAAACTATGCCCTGATACGACCCATACTCAACTCCATTAAAAATACCAACAAAAGAAAAGTTAGCTGATAGACTCGCTTGTTTTCTTCACATCCTAGGTCGTAAACGACTGACGGTCAAACCAGTAATAACGACGCTCAGTGATGTACCAAGAACGATCTCAGTGAAGTCGAAGCCGTTTACGCCATCTGTAACAGAGCGGCTTTGGTCACCCCAGTTTGGTACAAAAGATAAAAATGGGTAGGAATATGAAGAGGAAGATCCCCGAGGGAGAGGTCTTAGCGTGGAAAATTTAAGACCTGACATGTAGTAAATAACACGCTGTATAAGCTAAAACCATCGTCTACTCTTGCCTGAGAACGAAATTAAAGCCTCCTCGACTGAGGAGGTTTTTTAGTTCAGGCTCTACCGGGCGATGACAAGGCGTTGTGTAGCCAAGGCGGTATTAGTGGTATTGGGCAAGGTAGATGCCGGAGGGGACAGCGTGTACAACGTAGGACATCTTGAGGCGACCGGGATCGGTATAAGCGTTCGTAAGTTTGGCGATGTGTTGGCGGATAGTTAGGACGTGCGGGCCTCTATCAGGTACTCGCAGATGTCACGGACCCGGACCTCTGCCTGAGTGGTCTCGGCGGCCTCGGTCAGGTTAAAAAGGCAGATGGGGCACATGACGGCCACCTCCGCTCCCATCTCCGCCAATTGTTCGATCCTCTCCTGGGCCACCTCTTTGGACTTGCTCGGAAAAAGGGATTCGATAGGCCCGCCGCAGCAAAGCGTAATCGAACGAGTGTAGTCCGGTTCGCAGATTTCAGCGCCGGTTCCTTCTAAAAGGGTTCGAGGCTGCTCAAGTACGTCCTCGTAACGCGCATAGACGCAGGAATCGTGTATTACTATCCTTTTACCTGTCGTTTCGTTCGATTTCATCCCACACCCGGCGAGGACCTCGAGGTAGCTCTTGGCCTCGATGTCGAAGCCCTCGATGAACTCGGGATAAACATCGCGGAACATGTTCAGCGTGTGCGGGTCCACGGTAATCACACGACGAACGCCGCGGCGCCGGAGCACCTCGTGAATACGTCGGGCGTGGCGCCGGAACACGTCGGTTACCCCGTTGTCGTAAACCAGCGCCCCGGAGTATAGCTCCTCGTCGTAGAGATAGCCAAACTCGACCCCCGCCCCCAGAAGTAGCTCGGCTATCATGCGCAACCGGTCGTTGTAGGCGCTGCGGATCTCGGGTTTAGTGCGGGCCATGAAGAAGGAGAGGTTGATAACCTTGTTGGCCAGCCGACCCAGGCCCATGAGGTGACGGACCCAGGAATTCTCGAACCTACCCATCCGGTCGGCCATGGCCACAATCGCCGGCATGAGTTGGTACATCAAACCGGTGTAGAGGACCGTCTCGCCGCCTCTGGGTAGATTCAGACCCTCCGCCCAACCGGTCATCTTCGACTTCGACAGCGGTACGACGCTCTTCCTCTTGCGGAGGTTATCCACCATGATTCCGATGATTGCACCCGTAGGCAGAGCCATGGTTAGTTCCTCATCAGCTTGAAGACTTTCCGGTTGATATAGGCACGTAGGAACTTTACATTCGCCGTGATACGGACCTCGGCCGGGCAATTTACCTCACACATCCTGCACAACAGGCAACTGAAGATGGTGTCGGTATTCTCAATAACCTTAGCCTCGAGACCGACAACGACGTAGCGGAAGAGCTGACGGGGGAGCAGTTCCAGGCCGATGGGACACACCGCGGTGCAGACTCCGCAATTCATGCAGTCCTCGGCGTTGAAATCCCCCGCCCTCACCTCTTCGATGAAATCCGCGCTGACTCTAGCCATGCCGCCCTCTTGATTATCACAAGCCGTTTTTTCTGAATGAACGAATACGTAGATCGCCGATTACAGGACTCAAGCATCCGCTTGTCTGTTTCCCATCGGTACGCGAAAGCGGCGACCCGGACTACCCCTCATCCTCTGGATTCGCCCTGACACGATACGTAAAATACCCGTCGGAGTTCGCCTTTCCGGTCTCCTCGACGAGCTTGTAGTTCCACATCGCCATAACCCAACTGACCACCTCGTGGGTTTTATACCCCAGGGTTTGGGCGATTTCGGGGATGGTAAGCGGCTCCTCCGACAGTAGGTCAAGGATGCGGCCCCGGATCGTCATCTCGTCGCGCATGACCTCGGCGGCGTCTCGCGTTATGCGATCTGTCATTGGACAACCTCCCTGGCCAGGGCCTCGATGGACGCCCTGATCTGGTGGTCGGTGAAGCCTTCGATGTCTATGGCGCCCTCGGGGCATACAGGCACACAGGGACCGCCTCCCTTGCACAGCGCCTCGATGATGTGGGCAACTTCCTTACCCTCGCAGGTAATCCGCTCGATGGCGTCGTAGGGGCAGACCTCGGCGCACTTACCACACCATTGGCACCGGTCTGTATCCACCACCGCCACCAGCGGCTCGAGGTCTACATAGCCCTTCATCAGCAACCCGCCGGCCTTGGATACCGCCGCCAGGGAAGAGGCTGTGCTCTCGGGCAGGTTTTTCGGCCCCTGGGCGGTTCCGGCGATGAACCCCCCATCCACCAGGGTTTCCACCGGGCGTAGCTTGGGGTGAATCTCGTTGAAGAAACCGTCTTTGCCCACGGGGAGCTTGAGTAAGCCGATGAGTTCGTCGTTGGGGTGCGGCATCATACCCGATACCAGGATCACCAGATCGGTGTCTATCTCGAGCTCCTCGTTACCGGTAAGCTGGTCTTTAACCCTCACCCGCAGCCGGTCGCCCGCGGGCTCCACCGTCGGAGGCTCGGTATCGTCGTAACGGAGGAAGATCGCCCCCTGACGCCGGGCCTCCTCGTAGAGGGTCTCGTATCTACCGTAGGTGCGCAGGTCGCGGAAGAGGTGGTAGCGGCGTAGTCCGGCCTTCCGTTCGGCGACCTTCAGTGAGGTGTGGACCGCCGCGGTGCAGCAGTACCGCGAACAGTAGGTGTTGGGGTTCGGTAAGTCATCGGACGGTTTCTGCCGGCTCCCCACACAGTGGATGTAAACGATGTCATTTGCGGCGATCTCCGTCTCTGAATCGGCTAATTTCTCCTGCAGCTCCGGCAGGGTAATCACCCCGGGTAACCCGTAACCGAACTCACCCTTGGCGGGTTGGTAAGGCGAAAAACCGGTTGTCACGATGATCGCGCCGACCTCCAGGGTAATCGTCTCCCCGCCGACGCTTAACTTCACCGAGAAATCACCAATCCTGCCACCCTTCTCGATCAGTTCGGCGTTGGTGAACAGGGTTATGTTTTCCCGCTTTTTCACCCGTTCCACCAAGTCACCGATGAGTTCCTTGCCGTCTCGATCGTTGGGGGACATGGCCCCCCAGCGGGCGGTCCAGCCCCCCGGCTCCCCCTCGCGCTCGATGAGGAACACCTCGAGCCCCAGGTCGGCCAGACCCGAAGCCGCGCGCAGCCCCGCCACACCGGCCCCGATCACCAGCACTTTGGGTCGCGTCTCGATGCGCAGGGTTTCCAGGGGACGGCTGAGGAGTGTGCGGGCGATTCCGGCGCGCACCATACGGATACCCTTCTCCGTGGCAGCTTCTCGGTCACCGCGGTGAACCCAGGAGTCCTGCTCCCTCAGGTTGACCTGAGTGTAGCAATATGGATTGAGTTCGGCGCGCCGAGCCATATCCTTGAAGGTGTATGTGTGCAGCTTGGGCGAGCAGGAAGCAATCACCAACCCATCAAGGTTTTCTGTTTTGATATCCTCGATAATCTCCTGCTGAGCGGCGTCGGAGCAGGTAAACATGTGGGTTCTGGCAACTGCAACCCCCGGTTCACCCTCCACGGCTTCCCGAACCTTCTCCACATCAACGTAGTCGGAGATATTTCCACCGCAGTAACAGACGTAGACGCCAAGCTTTCTATCGGTTTGGCTCATCGGTTATTCCGGATTTTTTGCACATGGGCGGCAGCCAGCGCCGATGCCGCGCCGGCATGGAGTATGCTGTCGGGTATATCCCGGGGCGTCGAAGCCGCACCGGCCACATACACCCCCTCGATACTGGTTTGACCGGGCTCGAGGTCCGCATCGGACTCCCGGACGAAGTCGAAGCCATCCGTTTCCAAGCTACCCTCTTTGAACAGCCCCAGCGCCTCGGGGTTGGGTAGTAAACCCACCGAAAGCGCAACGAGGTCATGCTCCGCTGTTTTTGTCCCCCCTTCGCCGGAGAAATCCTCGTAATAAAGCTTCAGGTTTCCATCTTCTAAGGGTTCGATGCGGGCGACCTTACCTTTGACAAAATACACCCCCATCGCCCGCGCCTGCTCGAAGAACTCATCGTAACCCTTTCCGAAGGCGCGTATGTCTATGTAGTAGATGGTTATGTCGGCCAGCGGCAGGGCGCCCATGATGAGCTGAGCCTGTTTGATGGAATACATGCAGCAAACGCGGGAGCAAAGGGGTGTGCCGGCTTGGTGGTCCCGCGAGCCGGTGCACAACACAAAGGCGATGTTATCGGGTTGCTTGCCGTCGGAGGGCCTGAGCACATGGTTGAAGGGCCGGGTAGGCGACAGCAGGCGTTCCATCTGCATGGCCGTAATGACGTTTGGGTATTTTCCGTAGCCGTAGGTCGGATTCAGGTGAGGGTCGAAAAGCGTAAAGCCCGTGGAAACGATGACCGAGCCCACCTCGAGTGTCTCAAGTCTGTCTCGACGGGACAGGTCCACGGCGTCAGCGGGGCAGGCCTTAACGCACTCCAGACACTCGCTGCAACCACCGCAGTCCAGGCACCGGTTGGCGCTGTAACGGACCTGTTCCTCGGTTAAGGTAGACTGGAATTCGCCGAAGCTCCTGATGCGCTCCCCGGTAGTCAATTCGGGAGAGGGAACCGGATCGCGTCGGGATTCCCCTTTCGTGCGCCGCATAACAACAGACCTCTCCACCACCGGTAATCGTGTGTCGAAAGGCACATCCAGAGGTTCACCTCGAAGGTAGCGATCGATATAGAAGGCCGCCCTCCGGCCTTGTCCCATCGCTTGATTTATCATCGAGGGGCCGGTGACCGCATCGCCACCGGCGAAGATATGTGGCTTGGCAGTCTGTAGGGTACGGCGATTCACCCGGACCGTTTTATCGGGATTCAGCTCGAGCTCCCCGGCGAAGGGGGTCGTGTTCGGACTCAGCCCGATGGACAGCACGGCCAGCACCGCCATGTCAGTAGGGATGATGGTTTTCTCGTCCTCATCGGTAGAGTATCCGGCCACGCCCCCCTGGGGGTTGAATTGGATAGAGTCCACCTTGAGACACTCCAGTCCCAGACCGCCGTCCTCGAGAGTCACGACCCGGTTGATCGCTGTGGAGGAATAAACCTTAACGCCCTCGGCCTCCGCCTCGGCGATCTCCCAGCGGTGGGCGGGCATCTTGTCGGGGGGCTCCAGACAGACGGTAGACACCCGATCCGCTCCCAGGCGCAACGCCGTCCGGGCCACATCCATAGCCACGTTGCCTCCGCCGATGACAACAACCTGACGCCCCACCTCCGGGCGATCGCCGGAGGCCACCTGGCGTAGAAAGCTCATGCAGTCCAGAACATTGACGAACTCCTCCCCCTCGATGCCGATCATATGGGGCACACCGGCACCTACAGCCGTGAAGATGGCATCGTAACCCTCCCCCTTCAACGACGCCAGGGAGTCCACGTGGTGGTTCGTCTTTATCTCCACGCCCAGGGCGGTGATGTTCCTGATGTCCCGGTCCAGCACGTCCTTGGGCAGCCGGTAAGTTGGGATGGCGTATCGGAGCATCCCGCCGGCCTGATCATCGGCCTCAAAAATGGTGACGCTATAGCCGGCGCGGGCAAGGTGATACGCTGTGGTGAGTCCGGCCGGACCGGAGCCGACCACCGCCACCCGCTCCTTACGCATCTCCTCCGGCGGCCCGTACTCCGGTTCCGGGTGCGCAGCGTAGTAGCGATCCACCATGAAGCGTTTGATGGCCCGGATTGGCACCGGTCCCTCATGGTCGCCGCGGGAGCAGTCGGTCTCACAGGGCGAGTAGCAGGCGCGGGAAAGGCTCCCGGGCAGGGGAGCGTCCTCCATGTGTAGATGGAAGGCCTCGTCGTACTTCCCAGCACGTACCAGCGAGACATAGCCGTGCGCCTTTACTCCAGCCGGGCAAACATAGGTGCACGGTGACAGCCCGCGACGGTCTATGACCGCCTTCTTCGGCACCGCTTGGGCGAAGGGGATATAGGCCGCCCGTCGGGGACCTAGACCGAAGTTGAATTCGTCTGGGATCGAGACAGTGCAAGCCAGCGCACATTCCCCGCAACCGGTACAGGCATCTTGATCCACGAAGGTGGACTTATGATGAAGGCGAACCAGGAAGCTACCGTCATCCCGGGGAACGATCTCTTCAACCTGTGAGTAGGTAGCCAAGTTGACGTTGGGGTGATGCGCGGTGGCGGCCATCTTGGGCGTAGAAATGCAACTGGCGCAGTCCA
>DAOVLG010000297.1 GCA_030631385.1 Candidatus Coatesiibacteriota bacterium
AATTACTCGCAGAACACCTGGGCGGTGAAGATGAAGAGCTCGGCGTCCCGCTTCCAGGCGTCGGGCGGCAGACCCGCTTTGCGGCAGGTGTGGGCCAGGAACTCCTCGCGGTCCCATCCCTGCTCCTGGGGCACCTGGGGCAACAGGAGTCCCGATCGGCCGCCGTGGCGCACCACCAGACCGTGGCTGCCGACGGTGATTCCGGTCGGGTCGTCGCATTTTACCAGGGGAGACAGAGCGCTGATCTCGATCCTCAGATCGCCCAGCTCATCGGGCGTCACCGGGGAGAAGCGGGGATCGCCGGTGGCCGCCGCGACCGCCATCTCCCGCACCGCCTGCCAGAGCGGCACGATCGGCTCGACATACCCGATGCAGCCCCGGAGGTGCCCCTCCCGGGTCAGGGTGACGAAGGCGCCGCGCCTCTGTTTGAGCTTGGCCGAGGGCCTGCCCACGACCGGGGGTTTTTGGCCGGCGTAGTGGCTCTCCAGGGCCTCACGGGCGAGCCGGAGGAGTTGCCGCCTCTCATCGGAGTCCAGATCCTGGCCCTCCGACTCCACGGTTGGAAGCGCGAACACGGCGGAGAGGTAGCCGACAACCTGCTGTCTGTCCCCGGTGACGTCCCCCGAGGTGGCGTAGGAGATGATCCGGGAGACCTCGGCCCCCACCTCGCGGGCGTAGAACATCGCCACCGCCATGGGACCCGCCCCGCAGGCCGCGGCCTGGCCGCAGTCTACCGCCCGGAGCAGCTTCTCCGGTTCCAGCATCCGCACGTGGTCGGTGACCACGCCGTCGAGGACCCGGGCCACCGGGTCCTCGTGGTAGTGGGAGAGATCGCTCGAGGCCACCACCAGGGTATCATCACCCCCGAGGGACTTGGCCAGGGCGGCACCCAGCTCCCGCACCGTTTCTTCGTCCTGGGAGCCCATCACGAGCGGCACCAGTTTCGTCTCGGGCAGGGCGATCTGGATGAAGGGGAGCTGAACCTCGAGGGAGTGCTCGGAGCTGTGGGCGCCGGAGACCGACTTGAGACTGGAATATTCGGTGGCTAAACCGGCGAGGGCCTCGAGGTCAATCTCGATCAGACCCAGCGGTGTCTCGTAGGCCTCGCCGATGTAGGTGGAGACGCCGTCGAAGGGAACCCGGTGGCTGGGGGCGATGACCACCACCCGGCGGAAGATGTTCTCGCCGATGGCGGCGTAGGCGCCGGCGGCCACGGCACCGGAGTAGACATACCCGGCGTGGGGCGACACCAGGGCGCGGATGCCGCGCATCGGCTCTACGGTGGCCCGCTGGAGGAGCTCGGTTACCTGGCGGCGCAGGGAATCCCGGGGCGCCGGATAGAAACTGCCGGCCACCACGGCGCCACGAACCTTGCCCTTGGCCTGCTTCTTTAACCGCTCCAAGTCTGTTACGAGGTTCATCGGCCATCCCTCGGGCTGAATCGGTAACCCTCCGATTATACGTCATCTGAGCGGTGTGGGCTAAGGGCGTTTCCGGTCTTCGATGAGAAACTCGAGGGTCATGCTGACAACCGCCCGGCCCGACATCCCGCAACCGCTACTGAATATAGCCGATCGCGCGTAAATTTTCCCGGATCACCGGATCCTGGGCCGCGTCGGGCGTCGCCGTCCCGTAGTACTCCTGCAGGGCGGCGTTGCGCAGGTGCCACTCCGCGATGAGGTCGCGCAGGTGTTCCACCAGCTCGGGGTGCTCCGCCGAGACGTCTTCGGGGTCGGTGTAATAGTCCAGGTAAAGCTCCTCGACCCCGGTGGTGTAGTCGAGGTGTAGCGCCGCGCGTCCCTGAACGACGAAATCGGAGTAGCGCTGCGCCTCCGGGCTGTTGGGGAAGCGCTGGGCGAATACGGGCCGGTCCGGATCGGGCAACGGAACCAGGCTCACTCCGTTAAGGCGCTCGGGCTCGTACGGGGCCCCCACCAGCTCGCAGATGGTTGGGTAGAGATCGCAGAGGCTCACCGGTCGGACGATGCGGCGGCCGGCCTGGTCGAAGACCCCGGGCCACCACACGACCAGGGGGATGTGCGTCAGCTCGTGGTGGAGGTTGACGTGGCCGTGGGTGTAATCTCCGTGCTCCTCGAACTCCTCACCGTGATCGGCCAGGAAGATGAGGGCCGTCGTGTCCCACAGACCGCGTTCGTCCAGTATGTCCATCACCCGTCCCAGGTACTCGTCCGAGAAGCGGATCTCGCCGTCGTAGAGTTCCCGGATGCGCGCCTTCTCTGGGGGGGTCAGGTCGGAGAGGTCGTTCTTGGTCAGGTCGTGCTCCCAGGTGTTGACCCGGTAACGCCCGACGCGCTGCGCGTTCTCCGGCCGGTAGCGCTCGTAGGGGCGGTAGGGCGTGTGGGGGTCGTTCAGGTGGATGTAGGCGAAATCACCTCCGGCGGGGTTCAGCTCCTCCAGCATCTCCAGGCCCACTTCGGGGGTTTTGATCCGGTGGTTGTGATAAAAGACCCGCACCATCAACTGGGAGAAGTAACCCGCCAGACGGGTGTACCCCGACAGGCTGTAGTCCTCCAAAAAGCCCTGGTTGTAAAAGCGCACGCTCAACTGGGAGTAGTAGTCCCAGCCCCGGTAGAGGGTGTGACGCATACTGATGGCCGGGTTGGCGATGGTGGTCCAGGTGCGGTAGCCGAGGTTCCGGAGATCCTCCGGGAGGGAGGGAAGGTGAGGAGAGATGGACCGCTGGGAGTCGGAGTCGGCCACCTCGGGCGCCAGACCGCTCATCAGACCGATCACCCCGGGGATGGTCCAGTTGCCGGGGGAAAAGCAACGTTCGAAGACCGGCGCGCGCCGGGCGAAGCGCTCCAGGTTGGGGGTGGGCACCGGCCCGCCGTAGATGGTGTTGGCGTCGGCCCGGTGCGCGTCGGAGAGCAGGACCACGATGTTGGGTCCCGGGGGAGTGAGGTCGGGCGAACGGGCGGGCGTGAAGCCCACGGGGATGGCAAAGACGAAGAGCAGCCAGAGTACGGTGGCCCCGCCCAACAGGTAGAGGCAGACCCGGGATGCGCGGCTGACGATCTCGCGCCGGCGGAGAGCGGCCCAGGTGAAGCCGGCGCCCAGGAGAAGCAGGATGAGGAAAGCCACGACCTCGCCCGCGGAATAGAAGGGAACCTCCCGCCAGGGCAGACCGAGCAGGACGAAGCCCACCGCCCCCACCGTGAC
>DAOVLG010000149.1 GCA_030631385.1 Candidatus Coatesiibacteriota bacterium
AGGTAGTCGCTCTTCTGGTTCATCGCCCGGACCGGGTCCAGGTCGTAGGCCATCACCCAGGGGCCGGGAAGGTGGGCCCGGGTCGGGCATTCGTCGCCCAGATGGCAGGCCACCCCCTCACGCCCCTCGAGGATGACGATCTGATGCCCCGCGCTGTGCCCGCCGGACAGGCGGCAGCGGATACCCTCGACGATCTGGACGTCGCCCTCGATGAGGTCGAGCCGCCCGTGCTCCTTCAGGGGGAGGAAGTTCTTGGAACGGTAGCTGGCCCGGTTGCGGTCGTTGGGGTGGATCGCCGCCTGCCACTCCCGTTTCTGGACGATGTAGCGGGCGTTGGGGAAGGTGGGAACCAGGTCTCCGTCCCCGTCGCGCCGGGTGGCGCCACCGGCGTGGTCGAAGTGGAGGTGGGTCAGGATCACGTAGTCTATCTCCCCCGGCGAGAGCCCCCGGTCGGCCAGGGAATCTATCAGAGTGGGCGGCTGTTCCACGGCGAAGAGTTCCCGTTCCCCCTCCCGCCACTTGTCCCCCATGCCGGTCTCGATGAGGATGTTCTTGCCCCGGGTTCGGACCAGGGTCGAGGTGGCGGCGAGTTGGATGCGGTTCTTGTCGTCGGCGGGCGCGACGCGCTCCCAGAGCACCTTGGGCACCACGCCGAACATGGCGCCGCCGTCCAGACGAAAACGGCCGTCGCTCAGAAGGACAAGCTCCATAGTCCTGCTCCAGTGGCGGATCTTGGAAGGGCTGACAAGGGTTAGCTGTCTCACCGTTTGGGTTTTTCGTAGGTACGTCAATGGATTGTAGCTTCGGAGGGAACCGGAGTCAAACCGGGCCCCCGGATCAACGGTTAATCAGAACCCGTCGGTTTTCTTTTTGGGATCACCGTCGGTAAACGGACCGATAAGAAGTTGTATCTTCCTTATAAATATGGCAGATAGAACAAAGCGCGTGTTCACCTTAACCCTTAAAGAAGGTGACGCCTCGGACGACGAACACGGTTGAATTAGATTCGTAGGGGCGAGGCTCCGCCCCCGCCCGCGGGCGACCGCAGCGGGTCGCCCCTACGGGAAATTGCGACTTTTACTAGTGTCTTAATTTGATAATCATTCCCCGCGAACGATGCTTTATTTCACCTCGGCGAGACGCATGACCTTCCGGATTCCCTCCCTCTCCGCCGTGTGGCACCGAACCTTCGGAAAGTTGGTAAGAACCCCCGGAAATTATAGTAATCCCGCGTGCGGTTGACCATCCAGACGTGGTGTTCTACACTTCAACCTCATGAGAGAAGGCGTCTTAATCAGCGTTGACGGAGCCCGGCTCGACGGCCGGATCGGGCTCAGGCCTCTGGGGCTCTACCCGCGGATCGGCCTAATCGCCCTCGGGGTGGCGCTCTACGTCCTCAGCTTCCCCAAGGCCGGAATCTACGGACTGGCCTGGTTCGCCCTGGTCCCCCTCTTCGCGGCCTCCCGCGATCTGACGCCGGGTCAGGCCTTCCGCCACTGGTTCGTCTTCTGTTTCCTGGTCAATATCCTCGGCTTCTACTGGATGGCGCCGATCACCGTCCCCGGCTTCGTGATAAGCGCGATTCTGATGGCGCTCTACACGGGGCTGGGCGGGGTGGTCCTGGCGCTGGTCCGGCGGCGGTTACCTCGTGTCCCCTACTGGGTCATCGCCGCGCTGGCCTGGGGCGCCACGGAGTACGTCAAGTCCCTGGGCTTTTACGCCTTCCCCTGGCTGGCCATCGGCTACTCCCAGGCCCGGAATCTGCTGGCGGTGCAGACGGCGTCGCTGTTCGGGGTTTACGGTGTCTCGGCGGCGGTGATCGGTTTCAACGCCCTGGTTGCCGAGGCGGTTGATCTCCTGCGCCGGAAGGATTGGCGGGGGGCCCTTCTTCCCTGGGGCGCGGCTGCCCTTGGGCTGGTGCTGGTCGTACACCTGGGCGGCCTGTTGGCCCTCGGCGAGCCCGCCTACCCCGAGCGTCCCGTGCGGACGGCGATCCTCCAGGGCGGAATCCCCCAGGACCTGAAGTGGGCTCCCTACTTCGGAGCCTCGGGCGAGACCTACCGGATCTACGAACATCAGGTGGAGCGGGCCATCGAGCGGGCCGGCTCCGACAACCTCGATCTGGTTATCTGGCCCGAGTCGGCGGCCACCTGCTACCTGGAACACTCGCCGAGGTGGTACGAGCGGGTGCGTGGGATCGTCAACCGCTCCGGTTGCCGGCACCTGGTGGGCACCCAGGCCCGCGATGAAAGCAGAGTGGGCGGCGCCGGGCGCCACTTCAACGCCGGGCTGCTCCTCGAACCGGGCGGGAATGAGCCGCTGGAGCGCTACTACAAGATCCACCTCGTCCCATTCTCCGAGACCATCCCCTTCGGGAAGGATTCGGAGTTCCTGAAGGGCATCCTCGAACAGGCGAGCGACTTCAACTTCGGCTGGCGCACGCCGCTCTTCGAGGTCATTCCCGGTTGCGGTCCGACCCCCCTTCCCCGGCCCGATGAGCCGATCCCCGACGACGATTCCGAGAGGCCCGAGCTCACCGCGACGCTGCTTCCGGTGCCGCCGCTGCCCCAGGGTCCCGTTCTCGCCCGCTTCGGCCTCTTGATCTGCTTCGAGAGCATCTATCCCGAGATGGGGCTCGCCTATACCCGTCAGGGGGCCGACTTCCTGGTGGTGATCACCAACGACGCCTGGTTCCGTCAGAGCGCCGCCCCCTACCAGCACGCCGAGGTTTCGATCCTGCGGGCCGTGGAGAGCCGCGTGCCGCTCCTGCGGGCGGCCAACGCCGGAATCAGCATGTGGGTGGACCCTTGGGGGCGCGCCTGTGACGAGACCCTCCTGGACACCGAGGACGTGATCCTGCTCGAGATACCCCGGCCCGAGGGACCGACGCCCTACATGTTTTGGGGGGACGCCCTCCCCATCGGTGAGCTCGTTGCCTTCGCGGTCCTGGCGCTGTACGTGGTCTTCGAGGTGCACCGCAGGCGAAAGAGAAAGCGGGGTCCGTGAACGACCCGGCGGCTTTATGATACTATTACATCGTACGGGGTCGGTCATGCATGCGCGTCTTCCCGCCAGACTGCTGACCCTCGTTCTGTTGTTCCTCGGTCTGGCCCTGCCCGGCTGCGACGAGCTCGACGACGAGACCTACATCGCCGTCATGGTCGAGCGGCTCCGGCTCGTGTCCGAGGAGGGGTTGACGTCGAGTGAGGCCCTGATTGAAGCCGCTCGGTGTTACGGCACCACGGCGGAGGAGGTGCGGGGATACTCGCGCTGGCTCTTCCGGGACCGGGATCGGGACGTGGAGGTGGCGGTGGAGATCGCCCGCCGGGGACTCAAATACCTGCGCGTTCCATGAAGTAAGGATGGATCTCCACCCATGAGCCGTTGCGTTTTCCCGATACTGATCCTGGCCGCCCTGGCCCTCTGGGGTTGTGGTTTGGAGGTGGACGACGACCTCTTCGTCAAGGTCTCGATAGATCGGCTCCGGATCATGTTCGACGAGGGACTGCCCCCCGAGGAGGCGCTGGAGAGGGCGGCCGAGGATAACGACACCACGGTCGAGGCGATCCGTGAGCACCAGACCGAGCTTGAGCGGGACCCCGACCATCTCCGCGCGGTTCAGGACCGGATCAACCGGGAGACCGAGGAGCTTTTCACCCCTTCGCTCTTACAGTGACCGGCCAAAGGGATGTTTAATCGAGACTGTTACGAAACACCCCTCTTCCCGGCGGTGGTGCAGTTTCCGCAAACAGCTAATGAGACGAGGGGTTTTAACCCCTTGCCATAAGATAAGTATAAGCGTACCTTGTAGTTTCAAACGGTTTTTCAGCGGTTTCCTTTTTTCTCACACGCGATAGGCGACGCTCTCGAGGCGGTGGCACAGGTTTTTGCAGGAGTGAAGCCTTGCGGAGTTATTCACGGTTCATTTGCGCAAAAACTGTGCCACCGCCGGCGCGAAGATGTCTCGTTATTCAAAGGTTTCTAATCGTTTATCGTTCGTTGGGAGGCGCGATGCGCAAACTCCTCGTCATCCTTCCGCTGCTCCTGGGAATACTCGCCGGCTGCGGCTCCGACATGGACAACGAGACCTACGTCGGCATCATCCTGGCCAAGACCTCCTACATGCTGGAGGATGAGCTGCCGGTGAACGAGGCGCTGGAGAGGGCGACCGCCGATTACGGCGTCACACCCGACGAGGTCCTCCGGTTCGAGGAGTCCCTGGCCAACGACCCCGAGCGCCTGGGAATAATCGTCGAGCTGATCATGAACCAGAGCGAGGAGCTGCGGGAGAAGTTCGCTGAACTCTACTCCCAGGCGTTGCCCGAGATTACCACCGCCGAGGAACCGACCGAGTGAGAGGAGACCCGATGCGAAGCCCGCACCTCATCGCCCTCGCCCTTGCAATCCTCCTCGCCGGTGGCTGCGGCTCCGATGAGATAACCGAGGAGCAGTACGTCGAGCTGATGAAGGACCTTGCCGTCGCCGAAGCCAGCGGGGAGCCGCTCCAGCCGGTGTACGAGCGTCACGGGATTGACCCTGAACAGGCCCGGGCCTACGAGGCCGAACGGACCCCCGAGGAGCTGGCCGAGCTCACCGGCAGCGTCCTTGAGTCCGAGTACCTGGCAAAACCGAGGATGGACGAACAGACCTACATCGAGATATCGGTGCTCACCGTCCAACTGGCCGGTGAGGGGGTGCCCGAGGACGAGATCCAGGCGCGGGTGGAGGAGGAGGTGGCCGCCCGGGGTTTTCCCATCAACGACCTGGACGAGTTCGCGACCTACGTGGCCGAGAACCCCGACGTCCAGAAGCGGGTGGAGAGCGCCATCTTCGAGGCCCTGGAGGCCATGGGCAGCGGGGCCGCCGCCACGGCGCGCCGGGGGCTCGAGGGGCTGGCCGGGGATGATGCGCCGTAGAGCCTTTCCCCTCTTCTGTCTTGTAAGCCTTCTCCTGGCCTCATGCGACGGGGAGCTTACCGTGGAGGAGTACGCCGACCTCCTGGCCGACCGATTGGAGGCGGCCTCCCACGGAGAAGACCCCGACGCCGCCCTCGTCGAGCGAGGGGTCGAGTACGAGGATTACGCGCGGTTCGAGCTCGAGGTTCTCTCCAGCCCCGATCTGGCCTCGGAGGTGCTCGAGGTACTCTGCCGCGACCACCCCGACCTCCTCCCTCCCGAACCGGACGGGCCCCCCGGGGTTACAGATGAAGAGAAAACCCCGTAGAATCCCCCTGATTATCCTGGCTTTTGTCCTGACGGGCTGCGCCGATCGGGGTTTCGACGATTCCGACTACGTCGAGCTGACCGTGGAGTTGACCTTGTTGGGCACCCACCAGGGCCTGGGCGGCTCGATCCCGGCCGATCCGGCTCTCCGGGCCCGGTGGAGGGAGGAGCAGGTGGGGAAGCTCCTCGACGGGTACGGCCTGACCGAGAAGGGGTACATCGCCTATTCCCTCGAGCTCCACGATAACCCGGAGCGCTACTCCCGGGTGCTCAACGACATCGCGCTGGAGCTGGAGGAGCGCAACCAGAGCCTGCGCGACGAGGAGGCCCCCGAGGAGGTCAAGCCGCCGCCGGGTTCCTTCGGGTAATTTACGGGTGTCCCGCCGTGAACGAGAGGTTTTAAGGGCTCTTTTA
>DAOVLG010000413.1 GCA_030631385.1 Candidatus Coatesiibacteriota bacterium
GGCGGCCGAGGCACCCACCCGTAGGCGACCGGTACGTTCAGTCCTTCGAGTCTTGAGCTATGCGTCGGATTAAGAGGGAGGAAAAATAGCTAAGAAGCTGGTCCTGCTCACCGTCCTAGCCCTTGTCGTAGGCTGTGCTGTCCCGGCCTACGGGGACGACGTACACCGCGACCTGGACTGGGCGCTCGACCTTGCCCGTCCCGTCGCCGAGGAGTGGAACCCCGACGCCTGTCTAACCTTTTTATCGGCGGGCGGTATAGATCGGTCCGGTGAGACCATCGGTGAGCTCGCCCCTGGGCGAAAGTACGGAGATTTTTCATCGTGGGATTTTAATTTCTACGACGGTACACAGTATCTCTACGTTCAGGTTTACTATGATGGTGAAATCGAAGGTACCCGTCTCGGCAGCGCAGCGTGCTCGCGTAAGCTTCCTAACTCTGATTATCATTACGTCTTCGTCGCCCAATTTCTCCGGTTGGCTTACAACCGTCCTATCGGTTTTTGATACTTACCTGGACGACGGCGACTATTTCTACATGAGTGACGTAGGTTGGGAGGACGATATGCTGAAATTCACGGCCTTCTTCTCGTGCTACGACGACACCGGCAACGATCTTGGCTACGTTAAGATTGACATGGATACCGGTGAGGTCTTAGGACACTCGTGGGAGTAGGAACACCGTCCGCCGACGTGTACCGGGTGACCTGGAACGGCTGCGTGGTGCCCACCTGGGGCCCGGCGGATTAGCCCCCCTCCCTAGCCCTCCCCCCCAGAGGGGAGAGGGGATAAGGAAGCCCTCACCCTAACCCGTAAGCGAATGCTTCTCCCACAGGGAGAGGGGATAAGAGGTTGACCGATGGCACAGAAGCGCTACATCGTGCGGGTGGACGGTGCGCCGGAGCCGGCGCGTCCCGCGCGGAAGATACTGAAGATGCTCACCTACCGCGAGCTCTCACCCGACGACGAGGTCTACGACATGACCGCCTTCGAGTGGAGGCTGTTGAGGGAGGTCGAGCCCTTCAAGAGCCACCTGGAGCGGGAGGCGGAGCTGGAGAGCCTGACGCCCGAGGAGCTCGCCAGGAAGAAAAAGATCCGCCAACCGGGATACTACGTCCTCATGGGCGTCGGCGTCCTGGCCGGGGTGACGATCATCGCCTTCGCCGTGGCCACGGTCTTCAACATGTTCGCCAAGGGGATCGGGGGGATACCCGAGGTGCCCCGGGGGCGGGCGGAGTTGGAGTGGAAGTTCCAGGTGGGCGACTCCATGACCAGCTCGCCGTACCACTGGAACGGTCGGGTCTACTTCGGCGCCGAGGACGGCTACCTCTACTGCGTGGACGCCGAGACCGGCCACGGCCTGTGGAAGCACGACACCGGCGCCCCGGTAATCGCCGAGGTGCTGGTGGCGGACGGCCGGGTGTACGTGGGGAGCTGCGACAACGCGATGTGGTGCTTCGACGCCGAGACCGGGAAGCGGCTCTGGCGCTTCGGCACCGACCATTACGTCGGCGGGGGCGTCACCTGCTCGGGCGGAAAAATATACTTCGGCTCCTACGACCACCACGCCTACTGCCTGGACGCGGCGACCGGCGAGGAGGTCTGGCGCTTCGAGACCGACGCCTGGGTTTTTTCTACCCCCTTCGTTTACGAGGGCCGGGTCTACCTCGGCTCCCTCGACGGTTACCTCTACTGCCTGGACGCCGAGACCGGCTCCCCGTTGTGGAAGTTCGAGACCAAAGGGGAGGTGTACAGCTCACCCTACGTCTGGGAGGGCAAGGTCTACTTCGGCTCCGACGACACCTGGCTCCGGTGCCTGGACGCCGGGACGGGCGATGTGATCTGGCGCTATCGCGACCCCGACTACTGGCACTACATCCGTTCCCGGATCGTGGTCTTCGACGGCCGGGTCTACTTCGGCTGCCTGAACCACATCATCTACTGCGTGGACGCGGGAAGGGGGGAGGAGCTCTGGCGCCACAAGACGACCAACACGGTGGAGACCGGGGGCATCGTGGTGGGGGAGCTCGCCGACGGGCGCGCCTTTACGGTCTCCCAACCCGCCCGCTGGATCGAGGGCGGGGAGTGGCCCCTCACCCTAGCCCTCTCCCCAGAGGGGAGAGGGGATAAAGACGTCGCCGACGCCATGTTCCTCATCGGCAGCGCCAACGGGAGCCTTTACTGCCTGGATGCATAC
>DAOVLG010000132.1 GCA_030631385.1 Candidatus Coatesiibacteriota bacterium
CCGACGCCTCCTTCGTCATCGTCGGCGGAGCCGGCTTCTATGACGATGTGGAGTCGGGCGACGGTCTCTGGACACACGGCGGTACCAACGACCAGTGGCACATCTCCACCGAGGACGCCCACTCGCCGACCCACTCCTGGAAGTGCGGCGACACCGGCGAGGGAACCTACGACAACGACCAGGAATCCTGGATCAAGACCTGCCCGATCTACGTGGACGCTGACCACGACGAGTTGAGCTTCTGGACCAGATACGAGCTGGAAACGGACTACGACTTCGTCTACCTCGACGTTTCCGTGGCCGGGGGCGACTGGGTCCAAAGGGGGATCTTCAGCGGATCTAAACTGAAATGGACCAGGATGAGTCTCAATTTCTCCTCCTACGTCGACAACATCGTCGAGGTGCGTTTCCGCTTCTCCTCCAGCAGCGACCGCGCCTTCGAGGGCTTCTACTTCGACGATTTCGGAGTGGACGAGGCGTCCTCGCTTGTCGGCTCCGTGGCCTTCACCGGCGAGGCTGTGGACGAGGGCATCCTTCTACGCTGGCGGCCGAACGACCCGGCCGAGATTGCCGGGATCAACGTCCTTCGCGGCGAGGGTGACGCCTACGTCAGGTTGAATGAAGCGCCGTTGATCGGCATCCGTTACCTGGACATGGATGTTACCCCGGCTCTCGGCTACAGCTACAAACTGGAAGTCCTGGGCGCCGACGGATCAACCCTCGTCTTCGGCCCCATCGAGGTGACCAGCCCGGCCAACGGCGCGCGGGGCACGATCCTGGACAGGTGCTATCCCTGCCCGGCCGACACTCACACGACCGTCCCCTTCAGCCTGCCCGCCGAGGGCCACGTCCGAATCGAGGTGTACGACCTCGCCGGCAGGTTGGTGGAGACCCTCGTAAACGGTGAGTTCACTGCCGGTCGCCACGAGATCCACTGGCGAACGGACCGTGTCGCCAACGGCGTCTACCTGATCCGTCTGGCGAGTGGGAACGCGACGGTCACCCAGCGGATTGTTATATCCCGGTAAGGAAGAACTGAGGTAGCCCGTGGGAGCCTGTGGGCTTCCCCTTTTCGCTATCGCAAACCCCGACGGGAGCGTTTCTTGACACCAACGGAAGGCCCTGGTAAGCTAGGGCTCCTTAAACCGAATACAAAAGAATATCCGGGGTGAAATATGAAGGTCGCGCTATTCGTGGACGGCGTGAACATGTTCTACGCCCAGAAGAAGCTGGGATGGCACCTGGATTACAAACGCATCCTCCACTACTTCGTCCCCCACCCCAACGACCTCTACAACGCCTTCTACTACACCGGCGTGCAGAATCCCACCGAGACCAAGGAGGAGAACTTCCTCAACGCGCTGACGATGATGGGTTACACGGTGCGGAGAAAGAGGGTGAAGGTGATCTTCGACCTGGACTCGGGCGAGGAGATCCGCAAGGCCAACCTGGACACCGAGATGGTCGTTGACATGTTCAACACGGCGGACAACTACCAACGTGGGATTATCTTCTCGGGCGACTCGGACTTCGAGCGGGCCCTGGAGCTTCTGCGCACCCGGGGCAAGGAGGTCATCGTCGTCTCGACCCGGGGGATGGTGGCCATCGAGCTGATAAATTCGGCGGACCGCTACTACGACCTGCAGTACCTGCGCGAGGAGTTCGAGAAGCTACCGGGCACCTAGTCTGTGTTTTATAGAGGCAAGGGGTTTAAACCCCTTGTATCATTAGGAGCGCCCCTAGGACGCTCCTTCACCTTCCCCCGATAACCGTCAGTCATCGCCCGTGGGCTCAAAGCGCTCGGGCTTCGTCGTAGTCGGCGGTCGGCCCGTGTAGGGGTCGAGGCTCAGGTAATCCAACGCCTCGCGCAGGGTGAAGCCGGTCAGGGTGCACCGGATCCGCATGGTCGCCTTCCACCTGGGTCCCTCCCTGGAGCGGGCCGCGGCCAGAGCCTCCTCGATCAGGGCGCGCTCCCGCGCGGAGAGATCGGCGAAGGGATCGTCCAGCGCTTCGATCTCCGGCTCCTCTACACGGGCGAGGGACTCGCCCTCCAAACGCCGGGGTTCTTCCTCCTCAACCTTCGTCAACTCCGTCTCCGCCACCTCGTAGGAGATCCGGTCGGCTAAGTGCAGGTACTCGCCCAGCTTAACCTCGGAGACCAGCGGTGCGTCCTCCAGGGGCGGGGGACCGAGCTCGAGCCTCTCACCCAGCATGGCGGCCAGTTCACCGGGGGCGCGACGCTCAGCCTCCATCTCGGCCGCCCCAACATCCCGCTGGGCGGTCCCGGGATCGCGGTAGGCCATCTCCCTCTCGTACTCGAGCACCCACTCCAGATCGTACGCGCGGTCCAACTCGCGGTCGAAGAGCACATCAACGGCCACCAGGGAGTCGGATCCCGCCTGCGCCCCGTACCCCCGCAACCTCACCGCCGTGGCGTAGCGAAAGCCCTCGGGCGAGACGAGGTTCCGGGCGATCTGATCCAATACCATCTCACCCAACCGGTCCCACCGGAAGACGTCCTCCTCGGGGCCGAGGGTAACCAGCTCATCGAGCACCTGGCAAGCGTCCCCGTATCTCCCCTGCTCCAGAAGCAGGGTGCTCCAGAGCAGCAGAAGTTCGCCCTTCATCTCGCCGTCATGGTAGGTGTAGGCGAAGGTTACCAGGGTGAGGGCCCCCTCGAAATCGCCATCCCGGTGAGCCTCGACGGCGAGATCCAGCAGGCGTTCCGTTTCGTCGGCGCCCAGGTTGCCGAAGAAGATGGTGGCCTTCACATCGCCGTACACCTCCACCGTCTTAACGTTCAGGAGCACCGCCAGGACACCGGCCCCCAGGGTGAGGCATACGAGCGCGATGATGAGGAAGAGGCGCTTTCCGGCCATTACGAACCTACACAACGGATTAGGGGAGAACTTTGACCCGCCCGTTACACCGTTGCATAATCTACCAGACGCGGGGAAAACGGTCAACCGGAGACCGATGAGTCGAGAAAACCACCCAATCTACCTCGAAGTAGCCCTGAACCTGGATCTTCGCCAACCCCTCACCTATATCCTCCCCCCGGGAATGCGGGCCGAGGTGGGCGCCCGGGTCCACGTACCCCTCAGGAGCCGGAGCGCGATGGGCTTCGTGGTGGCCATCTCCGGGGAGCCGCCTCCGGGGATAGATCCGGCCTCGATCCTCGGCGTAAAATCCGTGTTGGACGAAAGACCACTGCTCGACGAGAAGAGGCTCATCCTGGGACGTTGGACCGCCGAGTACTACCACGAGCCCCTGGGGGTCACCCTGGCGGCCATGCTCCCCGTGGGGACCCGGACGCGCCGCCTGTACCACCACGGTCCCCTGGGACCGCCCCTGGACTTGGCCGGGGTCATCGCGGAGATCTGGAACCGGCTCGCGGAGGGACCGGTTAATAAGCGCAGGCTGATCCATGGTCTGGGTAAGGGGGCCGGCGCCACGTTGGACCGCCTGGTACTCGAGGGACACCTGCGCAGTTGGGATGAGCCGCTGGCACCCCCCGTGACCCCGAAGGAGAATCTCGCCGTCCGTCTAATCGCCGACCCACCGCCGGAGTTGGAGGAGTTCGCCAAGCGCTCCCCGGCCGGGGCCCGCGCCCTCTCCTTTCTCATCGCCCACACCGCGGGCCGGGACGCCGTCTGGGCCGCCGAGGTATGCCGACTGGCTGGCGTTGGCTATTCCACCCTCCACTCTCTGGTGCGGAAAAAACTCGTGAAGCTGTTCCCCGTAGACCGGTTAGACGAACAAGACCCCGCCCCCCCTCCAAGGCACAGACTCACCGCCGAGCAACACAGGGCCCTGGACTGGGTAACCAACTCACTGGGCGGGTACGGCTCCCTCCTCCTCGAAGGGGTGACCGGTTCGGGGAAAACCGAGGTATATCTGAGGGCCACCGAAGCCTGTCTCGCCGAGGGCCGCGGCGTAATCATCCTGGTTCCCGAGATCGCCCTGACGGCCCAACTGATGCGCCTGTTTCGGCGGTGGTTCGGGGATAAGGTCGCCCTCCTGCACTCACGACAGGGGCACGCCCAGCGACGCTCGGAGTGGCTCCGCCTCCGGAAAGGGAAGGCGAAGGTCGCGCTGGGCCCGCGTTCCGCGGTGTTCGCACCGGTGAAGAATCTCGGTCTGCTGGTGATCGACGAGGAGCATGAGGATGCCTACAAACAACAGGACCAACCCCGGTACCACGCCCGGGAGGTGGCGGCCAAGCGCTGTCGCCTCGAGGGGGCGACCCTCCTCATGGGCAGCGCCACTCCAAGCGTCTGGACGGAGAGGCTGGTCCGGGAAGGCCGGATCGAACGTCTAAGGCTCACCCAGAGGGTGGACGGGGCCGGCTTCCCCACGGTACAGCTGGTGGACATGCGTGGTCGGCCCAGGGACCGGCTCGTGCCGACCGAGTTGCTGGAGGCCCTCAACCACGAGATCGGTAAGGGACGGCAGGCGATAATCCTCCTCAACCGCCGCGGCTTCGCCACCCGGGTCCAGTGCGAGACCTGCGGGTACATCCCCACCTGCCCGGGCTGCGGTATCCCGCTGGTGCTCCACGAGCCCGGCGGAGAGCTGCACTGCCACCACTGCGGGTACAGGGTGCACAAGCCCCGCGTCTGTCCCTCGTGCGGCAACCGGGACGTCCTGAGAAACCTTGGCGCCGGCACCCAGCGGGTGGAGCGGGAGCTGGCGCACCAGTTGCCCTTCGCCCGCGTCGCCCGCCTGGACACCGATTCCACCACCGGGGCGGCGGGACACGAGAGGGTCCTCTCCCGTTTCGCCACCGGACAGGCCGACATCCTCCTCGGCACCCAGATGGTGGCGAAGGGGTTACATTTCCCCCGGGTAACGCTGGTCGGGGTCCTCCGGGCCGACGCCGGTTTGGCCATCCCCGACTTCCGCGCCGCCGAGCGGACCTTCACCCTCTTGAGCCAGGTCATCGGTCGGGCCGGGCGTGGGGTCTGGCCCGGAAGGGCGATTTTAGCCGCCTATACTCCCGAGCACTACGCCGTGCGGGCGGCGGTGAGCGGGGATCACCATCTGTTCCTTACCGAGGAGCTCAATCACCGTCGCCTGGGTAACTGGCCCCCCTTCGTCCGCCTGACCTCGCTGGTATTCTCGGCGGAGAAGGCGGATCCCGCCCTGAAGCTGGCGGTGAAGACCAAGAAGGTCATCCAAACAGCCCTGCGCGAAGCCGGTTTCGATGAGCAGCAGCTCCAACTCCTCGGCCCGGCCCCCGCACCCCTGCAGCGTCTGGCAAACCGTTGGCGTTTCCAGCTCCTGGTCAAGGCCTCGAGCGGCGCGGCGCTCACGGCGGCGGTGGAAACGGCCATCAAGACGGCGGGATCGGGTGGAACGGTTCGCCTCACCGTGGACGTTGATCCGGTCTCACTGATGTAGCTCCTTGACCGGCAACCGGGGCAACGGTATACTCGTTCGTGTGTTTCGAATCCTCGAGGAGCACCGATGAAGAGCCCCTTCAGCCGATTCTGGAAGCACCTGGGGAAAATCTTCGGCGTCCACGGCCTGACCCTCATTGAGCTGATGATCGTGCTGGTCATCATCGCGATCCTCATCGCCATCGCCGTGCCCAACATCATTGACTACATCTCCGACGCCAACCGCACCGCCTGCATCACCAACCAGTCGAACCTCGAGGTCGAGATCGCGCGCTACAAGTCCACCCATCCCGGAGCCCGGATCGGTCCCGCCGGAGCCCGGCTCTGCGATCCCAACGCCCACCCCAACGCCCAGGAGCTGATGGCCAACTCCTCCAGCCCGGATAACATCCGTCGGATGCTAACCTGTCCGGAAGC
>DAOVLG010000146.1 GCA_030631385.1 Candidatus Coatesiibacteriota bacterium
GAGGAGATGGTGGGCCACAAGCTGGGCGAGTTCGCGCCGACGCGCACCTTCCGCTCCCACGGCGGCAGATCCGCCCGCTCCACCATTCTCAGGTAGCCGTCTCGCCGGGACTAAAGCTCAACCCCGGATCTATCGGGGGTAACGAGATGAACGCAAGCAACCGATTCGTGCGGATTTCGCCGTACAAGCTGCGCCGGGTGGCCGACGTGATCCGGGGACGGAACGTCAACGAGGCGATCGCCATCTGCCGGCACATGAACTCGGGAGCCGCACCGGTTTTCGAGAAGCTCCTGAAGTCGGCCCTGGCCAACGCCGCCAGCAACGACCTCGACGGCGTCCTCGACCTCGATTCCCTCATCGTCGGCGAGGTGCAGGTCAACCAGGGACCGACGCTCAAGCGGATCCGCTACAAGGCCAAGGGGATGTTCGGCCGTATCCGCAAGATGACCAGCCGGATCCTGGTCTGCCTGGCCGAACCCACGGCTGCCGGAACAGAGGAGTAACGCCCTCATGGGACAGAAGACCCACCCCATCGGTTTCAGGCTCGGTTACTCCAAGCCCTGGGCCTCCCGTTGGTTCGCCCGGGGACGCCAGTACCGCGAGCAGCTCCACGAGGACATTCTCCTGCGGAGGAAGCTGAAGAAGAAGCTGTACAACGCCGGGGTCTCCTCCATCGAGTTCGAGCGCCTGCCCAACCTGGTGACGGTGATCATCCGCTGCAGCCGTCCCGGGATTATCATCGGCCGCAAGGGATCCGAGGTGAACAAGCTGCGTGACGAGATCGCCGCCGAGCTAAAAAAACCGGTCAATGTCCTCATTGACGAGGTGCGCGACCCCGAGATCAACGCCGTCTTGGTGGCCGAGAACGTCGCCTCCCAGCTCGAGAAGCGCATCGGTTTTCGCCGGGCGATGAAGAAGGTTCTGGAGTCCGCGCTCCGCCGGGGCGCCCTGGGAATCAAGATCGTCTGCTCGGGCCGTCTGGGCGGAACCGAGATGAGCCGCTCCGAGCGTTACATCGCCGGACGGGTCCCGCTTCACACCCTGCGCGCCGACATTGATTACGGCTTCGCCGAGGCAGCCACCACCGCCGGGAGGATCGGGGTCAAGGTCTGGGTCTTCAAGGGGGAGAAGTTCCCCGACGGCGACGGACTTTCCGGTGAACCGGTCAACGCCCCCAGCGGGGTGCGCGATCGCGACGACCGACGCCCGCGCCGCCGACCGCCCCGGGATAATCGCCGCGGCTCCGGTGGACCTGAGCGCGGGCCGAGGAGAGGATAGCCATGTTGATGCCCAAGCGGACCAAGTGGCGCAAGCACCAACGACGCCGGATGAGGGGCAAGGCCTACCGCGGGGGCAAGATCAGCTTCGGGGAGTACGGCCTGATGGCCCTGGAGCCCCACTGGATCACCGGTAACCAGATCGAGGCCGCCCGCATCGCCATCACCCGCCACGTCAAGCGCGGCGGGAAGGTCTGGATCCGCATCTTTCCCCAGAAGACCTTCACCAAGAAGCCCCAGGAGGTCCGCATGGGATCGGGGAAGGGCGCGCCCGAGGGCTGGGTGGCCGTGGTCAAACCCGGCACCATCATGTTCGAGCTCGACGGGGTGAGCCGGGAGGTCGCCTGCGAAGCGATGCGTCTCGCCGGGCACAAGCTCCCCATCAGGACCCGGTTCGTCGAGCGCTAAAGGAGCCATAAGTGAAGGCCAAGGACCTGCGCCAGATGATCGAAGCCGAGCTCGTCAGCCAGCACCAGGAGCTCTCCGAGGAGCTGATGAACCTGCGCTTCCAGCTCCAGATGAAGCAGCTAACTAATCCGTCGCGCATCCGCCAGGTGCGCAAGGACATCGCCCGGATCAACACCATTCTCGCCGAGCGCGAGAGGGTGGCACAGAGCGGGGATTAGCCGATGGGCACCAACCGGAAACGCCGTACGGGGAGGGTCGCCCGCGATGCGCACGCCAAGACCGTCGTGGTCGTGGTGGAGCGTCGGCAGGCCCATCCCCTGTATAAAAAAACCATGACCCTCACCAGCCGCTTCATGGTCCACGACGCCGAGAACGCCTGCCGCGCCGGCGACTTCGTCCTGATCGAGGAGACGCGTCCGATTTCCAAGCGGAAGAACTGGCGTGTCGTCGAGATCCTCGAGCGGGCCGTGCGGTAGGAGCTCCTTGGATTTATACCTCATGTCTGTAATGGAACCCTCGGCGATGACCGCGATGCCGGCGCCCCGTCGTCCTGTTCGCGGACGACGGAGGGCGGGAAGATGATTCAGCAGGAAACCATAGTAAACATAACCGACAACTCCGGCGCCAAGAAGGCCCTGTGTATCAAGGTCCTGGGCGGTTCGGGGCGGCGTTACGCCACCGTAGGCGATACCATCGTCGTCACGGTCAAGGAGGCGCTGCCCACGAGCAACATCAAGAGCGGCACGGTCATCAGGGCCGTCGTCGTGCGCACCAGGAAGGAGATCCGTCGCCGGGACGGCTCCTACATCCGCTTCGACGACAACGCGGTGGTGCTCATCAACGAGGCCGGTGAGCCGGTCGCCACCCGGGTCTTCGGACCGGTGGCCCGTGAGCTGCGCGAGAAGAAGTACAACCGGATCGTATCCCTGGCCCCGGAGGTGCTCTGATGGCCCGCGTAACGCGCCTGCGCAAGGGGGACACCGTCGAGGTGGTCTCGGGCGCCGAGCGCACCTCGAAGAAGAACCGCGGCGAGATACTCAAGATAGACATCCAGAGGGGCCGGGCCATCGTCCAGGGAATCAACTTCACCAAGAAGCACCAACGCCAGAAGAGGCAGGACGTCAAGGGCGGTATCATCGAGATCGAGGCCCCCATCGTGCTCGCCAATCTGATGTTCGTCTGCCCCAAGTGCTCCAAGGCCACCCGTTTGGGCGTTAAGTGTGCGGACGGAAAGCGGATGCGCGTCTGCAAGAAGTGCGGCGCCGAGTTCGCCTAGGAGGAACCGTGGCCCCCAGGCTGAAAAGCCTATACGAGACGAAGGTTCGGGACGCCCTCGTCAAGCGCTTCGGCTACTCCAACCCCATGGAGATCCCGCGCCTGGAGAAGATCGTCCTCAACCGGGGCATCGGGGGGGCCAAGGACAACCCCAAGCTGATCGAGGGAGCCGTCAGCGATCTTAGGGCCATCAGCGGCCAGAAGCCGGTGCTCACCCGGGCCAAGAAGTCCATCGCCCAGTTCAAGCTGCGAACCGGTTACATCGTCGGTTGTAGGGTGACGCTGCGGCGTGAGAGGATGTACGAGTTCTTCGACCGGCTGGTCAACCTGGCCGTCCCCCAGATCCGCGATTTCCGCGGTGTCTCCGACCGCTCCTTCGACGGCCGGGGGGACTTCAACATGGGGCTGAACGAACAGATGATCTTTCCGGAGATAGACTACGACGACATCACCTCCATCGCCGGGCTCACGGTGACCATCTGCACCACCGCCAGGACCGACGAGGAGGGTAAGGCGCTTTTGGCCGAGCTCGGGATGCCCTTCCGCCGCCCGAGCCGCTAAGAGGAGACCCTTTGTCCAGAAAGTGTTTGATGGAGAAGGCGAAGCGCGAGCCCAGGTTCCCGGTTCGCAAGCGCAACCGCTGCCCCCTGTGCGGACGGCCCCGCGGCTACTACCGCCGCTTCGATATGTGCCGCATCTGCTTCCGCACCCTCGCCCTGGAGGGGAAGATCCCCGGTGTGACCAAGGCGAGCTGGTAGGTGGGGCGAGGTGCCTTCGGGTATCGTTACCAATCCGACTGTCCGTTCTCCCTCTTCTAGAGGTTTATCGTTATGGTGATGACCGACCCCGTCGCCGACCTCCTGACCCGCGTCCGCAACGCCGCGCGAGCCGGGCATAAGCAGGTCACCGTCAATCACTCCAAGTTTAAAGAGGCGATCGTCAAACTGCTCGTCGAAGAGGGGTACCTCGGGAGCTACGCCGTCGTCGAGAGCGGCCGCCACCGGGCGATCCAGGTTGATCTCAAATACACGGCCGCCGGGAAGCCCGCCTTCCACGGGATCGAGCGCGTCTCCAAGCCCGGCCTGCGTATCTACGTCCGTCGGGACAGGATACCCTACGTGATGAACGGCCTGGGGGTGGCGGTCCTCTCCACCTCCAGAGGAGTCCTCCCCGATTACACCGCGCGGCGCGAGGGTCTCGGCGGCGAGCTGATCTGCCGTGTCTGGTAACCCGGAGTCGTCATGAGCCGCATCGGCATCAAACCGATCGAGATCCCCGACGAGGTGCAGGTCGCCATCAGCGGCTTGGAGGTAAACGTCAAGGGCCCCAAGGGCGAGCTTTCCCTCAACCTGACCGATCCGATCAGCGCCAGGATCGAGGACGGCAGAGTGATCGTCTCGCGTCCCAACGACACCAAGCTGGCCAGATCGCGCCACGGCCTCTACCGAAGCCTCATCGCCAACATGATCGAGGGCGTCTGGCGGGGTTTCGAGAAGAGGCTTGAGGTCCGCGGCACCGGTTACCGGGCCAAGATCGAGGGCAAGAAGCTCGTCCTAAACGTCGGTTTCAGCCACACGGTGGAAATCGAGCCGCCGGGGACCATCACCTTTTCCACCGAGCAACGGGGCGATTTCACCGTGATCACCGTCGCCGGCGCCGACAAGCAGCTCGTGGGTGAGATAGCCGCCCGGTTACGCCGCGTCCGCCCGCCGGAACCCTACAAGGGCAAGGGGATCCGTTACGACGGCGAGTGGGTCCGCCAGAAGGCCGGCAAGGCCGCCGTCAAGTAAGTCGGCGGGTCGGCCGAGTTCACACGCGGCGCCGGCGGCCTGAACGCGGCCTGTAAAGCGCACATTCGTAATTCGCAGGTAGTAGGTGTAAAAAGTCCTTTGTTGCAGATATTTTTCCCCCGCCATACCGACTGCCGGTCGGTGTAGACGGGAGTCGAAGATGCTAAAGAAACAGAAGCTGCGTTTCAGGCGGCACTTCCACATCCGCAAGCGGGTGCAGGGTACCGTCGAGCGCCCGCGGATGGCGGTCTTCCGTTCCAACCGCCACCTGTACGTCCAGCTCATAGACGACGATGCCGGCAACACCCTGGTCTCCGCCAGCACCCTCGACCTGCGCTCGGGGGGTACCCACACCCCGACCAACCTTTCGGCGGCGGCCAAGGTGGGCACCCTGATCGCAGAGCGGGCCGGGAAAAAGAAGATAAAGAGCGTCGTTTTCGACCGCGGCGGTTTCAAGTTCCACGGCCGGGTGAAGGCCCTGGCCGAAGCCGCGCGCTCCGGCGGGCTCAAGTTCTAGGAGACTGATGAAGCGAGAGGATATCCTGGGTGATCTGGAAGACCGGGTGATCTCGATCAACCGTGTGGCCAAGGTGGTCAAGGGTGGGCGACGTTTCAGCTTCAACGCCCTCGTCGTCGTCGGCGACAAGAAGGGTCGCGTGGGTTGGGGTCTGGGCAAGGCCCCCGAGGTACCCGACGCCGTACGCAAGGGGATCGAGATCGCCAAGAAGAAGATGATAAAGGTGCCGATGATCGGCACGACCATCACCCACCGGATCGAGGGACACTCCGGGGCGGGCCGGGTGCTCTTGAAGCCGGCCTCACCCGGTACCGGCGTGATCGCACTGGCCTTCTCCTTCACGGCGTCGAAATCAACGTCCCCCTCCAGAATTGCCACCATCTTGCCGGGTGTTTTCTTGCTCGGCTTCTCGCCAACTCGGTTCACGCCGACATCAATGACAACCGCGCCCTC
>DAOVLG010000435.1 GCA_030631385.1 Candidatus Coatesiibacteriota bacterium
AACGATGAGCGATTCAGCCCGGATCGCTTTTTTCGTAAATTTATACGGGATAATCACTTGCCATTGAACTAGTCTACCGATGTCAAATTACGTAGCCGTATGTAGTAGAAATATGTAATCTCGCCACAGAGTTAGTGGGGACAGGTGGCAGGCGCGAGGCGGTGGCACAGGTTTTTGCACAACGAGGCCCGGCGGACTTATTCGAGGTCCCTTGCGCAAAAACTGTGCCACCGCCGGCGAGGGGCGCGCAGCTCGCCCGAACGGGACGGCGACGGGTCGCGTCTTCTACGGTGCCTTGAACCAGATCGGTATCGGTTGCAACGCCGACCGGATCGGCGCGGATATTGCGGCGGGAACCCAAACCCGGAAGGGGTACGGCGGGTCAGGGGGGCCCACGACCCTGTTCGGCGACTTCATGATCCGGGTGCACCGGCGTCCCGTTGTCCCATCGGTCGCCGAAACCACCTAGTGACGGATGAAGAGTGTGTACTAGTTGCCGTCTAACGGCGGATTGGTGAACCGCTCAGTGGAGCGGAGAGTATCTTTACCGAGGGGGTTTTCAGCCCCCGTTTGATGTGTTATTCGAGAAGTTGGGGCGGAAATCCCCTTTAAAAAACGGCCGTACCCCGAGGGGTCGGCCTTTTTCACATTTGAATGAAACCCGGAAAGCCCGAGGATCGTCGAAGCCTGGAGAACCGAGGTTTAGCTCACTGTTTCCGGCTCCTCTGGTGGTGGTGGAGGAGGGATCTCCACGGCGGCCAGGGCGTCTTTTGCTGCGCTTACGAGCTCGGGGGGCGAATCTGAGTCCTCGATTATCTGCGTCAGGTATACCATACCTACCCCGGTGGGATCGGAGGCCAGGGAGTTGAGAACCACCATCCTGACGGCCAGGCTGTGGTCCTCCGTTGCGATCTGACCCCAGATGAGCGGCATGCGTTTGTCGGTCCAGCCGGCTATCTGTTGGGCGATGAGAATTCTGACCGATTCCTCGGCGGTGCGGAAGAGTTCGCGCAACCGGGTACTGGCCTCCAGGGAGTCCAGAGCGGCGATGAGGGCGGGGGCGTCCTGTGGGTACTCCGAGAGCTGTTCTGTAAGGCGGTCGAGAACCCGATCTCCTCCGAACCGAACCAGGATGTCGTAGCCCAACTGACGTATCTCGGCCTCGCCGTTTCCGAGGAAGGGCTCAAAGGCGGCGTAGGCCGTAGGACGCGGTTGGACCATGTATTCAAGCAACCCCACCTGCAGATGTCTGTGGATCAGGGTCTCTTCGGCGATAACGTTGTAGGCCTCGGCGGTGGCGATCTCGCCGATAAGAATCTGAGCCGCGTGGGCCCAGGAGACGACCTTCTGCGGTTTGGTAACCAGTTCCTTGATCCGGCTCTCAGGCGTATCGGTCAGCTCGGCGGCCAGGAGCTTCACTCCGGTCTCCAGAGGTGAGATAGGGGGAAGACCGGGGCTGATCGTTACCGTTTCAGTTGATTCGAGCGCCTTTTCGAAGAACTCGATTCCGCGCCCCTTTTCATCGTTGAGACGTGTAAGACAGACAGCGGTGGCGAAGCGGACGCCGGCATCGTTGTCTCCCAGGTGGAGGGCGATATCGTCGGCCATGTGTTTGTCGCCCATGCGGGAGATGAGATCGAGGGCGGCCACCGTCACCGCTGGTTCGGGGTTCTTCTCGAGTATCTCGTACACGTCGTCAATGGTGTTTTTATCTCCAATGGCCTGGAGGGAATTGACGGCGCTGATCTGCACCCAGAGGTTGGCATCCTTGAGGGATTGGCTCAAAAAGCCGGTCGTGCGGATATCGCCGAAGGCACCCAAAACCTGGGTCGCGCCCCAGCGAACGTAATCGGAACCGTCGTTCAAAAGACCCAACGTGGGCATCACGCCGCGGGGATGGCCGATGTTTCCCAAACTGGCTACGCCGATTAGCCGTCTGCCCGCGCTGGGGTCCTCGAGCATGTTGATGAAGTAGTTGATCCCGTCCCGGTTGTCGGAGGAGGCCAGCATCTTTGC
>DAOVLG010000473.1 GCA_030631385.1 Candidatus Coatesiibacteriota bacterium
AAGATGCCCAACCTACCATCCTTTCCCAGTGGAAGCCGGTGGGGTACGGAGCCTCCGCCCTCCGGGGCCTTTTTTCCGGTAACCCAGATGACATTTATTATCAACTACATGTACGGTGGCAGCGCTGTATGCGCCGTAATCGTGTTAGCTCCGAGGGTCAACATCTACGGATGGGGCATGAACCCCGCCCTAAGATCAATCGCCTTCCCGGGGTAGGCATCGGACCTCGAGCAGATCACGGGTCTGGGCCTCCTCGATCAGGTAACGGGCCAGCTCGTCGGGGTAGCCCTCGGCATATACTATCCGTTTTACACCCGCGTTTATGAGAATCTTCGTGCAGATGTTGCAGGGATGGTTCGTCACGTACAGGGTGGAATCCTTCGTGGAGACGCCTACCCGGGCGGCCTGGGCGATGGCGTTCTGCTCGGCGTGGGTCCCCCGGCAGATCTCCTGGCGCTCACCGGAGGGCACGCCGAGCTGCTCACGGTAGCACCCGCCCAGCTCCTCGCAGTGCTTCAGCCCCCGGGGCGCACCGTTGTAGCCCGTCGTCAGGATCGTCTTGTCCCGTATCAGCACCGCCCCGACGCTACGCCTGAGACAGGTTGACCGGGTGGCCACCAGTCTTGCGATCTCCATGAAGTACTCGTCCCAGGACGGCCGCGCCATAGAACTCCTTCGGAGCGGAGATTCTACCAGAGGTCCGGTGAGCGGGCAAGCCCGCTTGTCACCCCAGACGCGGCGTGCTACCATGAAAGTCAAGCTAATGACACGACGGTGCGTAAAGGAATGAAGTTCTCCGAACTCATATCGGCGACCGAATCCTCCACCCTCCTTCGGGGGGAGACGGAGATCGGAAAGGTAACATACGATTCCCGCCGGGTTGAGCCGGGGACCCTCTTCGTCGCCATGGGCGGCGTGGGCCACGACGCCCTGGCATATTTAGGAGACGCCCTTTCGCGGGAAGCCTCGGCTGTCCTGGCGCCCAATCCCCCGCCGACGGGAACCGACGTTCCCTGGGCCACCAGCGACGATCCCCGGTTGGCCCTCGCCCAGCTCGCCGCCCACTGGTTCGGCCATCCGGCGGAGAAGCTGCGCCTCGTCGGTGTCACCGGAACCAACGGCAAGACCACCTGCGCCCACATCATCACAGGCATTCTTAAAGCGGCAGGACGGAAAACGGCCCTGTTGGGAACGACGGGTTACTGGCTCGGCGACCGCTGGGAGGAGGCGGAGTGGACCACCCCGGAGCCGCTTAAGCTCCACGAGCTCTTCAGGGACGCGGTCGAGCTCGGTCTCGAAGACGTCGTGCTGGAGGTGACCAGCCACGCCCTGGACCAGCAACGGACCGCGGGACTCGTCTTCGCCGCCGCCGGTTTCACCAACGTCACCCCCGAACATCTGGACTACCACCGACGCCTGGAGGGGTACTACGCCACCAAGTGTCGGCTCTTCGCAAAACTTGCACCCGGGGCCGTCGCCCTCCTGAACGCCGACGACCCACTGGTCGCCGAGACGCCCGTCCCCGCGGGCCGGCGGTTACTGTACGGTCTGAGCGAAAAGGCGGAGCTTCGCGCCAAGAAGATCAGCCTGGGCAGGCGTTCCCTCTCCTTCACCGCCGTAGAGAGGAACCGGGAAACGCCGATCGAGGTACCCCTCGTCGGGGAGTACGACGTGTACAACGTGCTCCTGGCCATCGGGGTTGCGCGGGGTCTGGGTGTGGATGATGAATCCATCGTTGAAGGGCT
>DAOVLG010000309.1 GCA_030631385.1 Candidatus Coatesiibacteriota bacterium
GGGGCGGGCCGGGTGAACGAGTCCCCCTCGTAGATACCCAGCCCCGACGCGGCGTTCCCCTGCGGGTCCACGTCTACGATCAGCACCCGTCGGCCCGTCGCCGCCACAGAGGCCCCGAGGTTGATGGCGGTGGTGGTTTTCCCCACCCCGCCCTTCTGGTTGGCGATGGCTATCCGATGGGTCATTTCCTCTGCCAGAGCAGCATGCGCGTGGAGTAGTCTTCCGGGTCCGGGAGCAGTTCGTCGTAGCGCTTCAGGTTCCATCCGTTGGGGGGGATGGTTTTTGGACCGACGAGGGCGACGTACACGCCACCCTTCACCAGGTGGGGGCTCGCCCTTCTCCAGCCTTCGTTGGGGGACCAGGTGGCCCGGGAGAAGGCGGTCCGCCAACGCGGACCTTCCTCAAGTGCCTCGAGGCGTGTGTTGACGACCCTGAAGCCACCCCTCCCCCGATCGGTCAACATCGCCGCGACGCGGCGCAGAAAGCTGGCCTTGTGTGCGTTGGCCTCCACCAGTTCCAAAGCCAGGCCGGGATTCAACAGGAGCAGGGCGGTGGAAACCAGACCGGCCCCGGCTCCGAGATCGGCCACCACTCCTGAGTCCACCTCGATAACTTGGGTCAGCGCGGCGGCGTCCACCAGGGCGTCGGCCAACATCTCCGCTGGATTACAGGCGCGGGAGACCAGGTTGAACTGGCGGTTCCACCGGGCGAGGAGCACCAAAAGATCCCTCATCGGCCCCACCGGTGGGACGGACGATACACCTCTAACCACCCCGAGAGCACGGCGGAATCTGGGCGAGTTTAGCACACCTAAAGCCAAAAAGTCCACCGTGTTACCACGTCCAGGACGTGTCTGTGTCGAACTCCGGGGTGTCTGTGATCCTGCGGACCAAGTCTCCCCAGAAGGTGTAAATATAGAGGTCGCTCGCACCCTCACGGTTGCTCACGACGCAGATGTATGAGCCCGAGGGGGAGAAGCAGGGCGAGTACTCGCTCCACTCCTCCGTTTCGACGATCATGCCGTGTTCGGTGGGTGAGTCGAAGTTGCAGTAGGCGATCTCGGGGTTCCCGTGGATCATCACCTCGTAGATCACGTACTCCCCGTCCAGCGAGAAACTGGGTTTGGATACGTCGCCTTCCTCGTCGGTCAGGCGACGCAGGGGTTCCTCGCCGGTGAGGTCGATGGCGTAGAGATCGTAGGCGCCCGGGCGGTCTGAGATGAAGGCGATGAAACGACCGTCGGGCCGCACCACCGGGTCGGTGTCGTTGGATTTGGACCGGGTCAGACGCTCCGGCTCCAGGTCCGGGTTCTCCAGGTCGAGTTTGTAGATCTCCAGGTCGCCGCCGGAGTCGGAGGCGTAGACCACGTACCTCCCGTCGGGGGTGACGGATGGCGAGATGTCCCTCGCCTTATTATCGGTGAGCTGGGTGACCTTGGGGTCGGGGCCGGGCTCGATCAGTACAATCTCGTTGTTCCCGTAGATGTTGGCCACCACCACGAAGCTCTCCCCATCCGGGAGCAGACAGGCGTCGAAGAAGGAGCTGGCGCCGCGGAGGGTGTCGGCGTTGGTTAAAGCCTCCCGGTTCTCCCCCTGGGGGTCTATCCGCATGACGTGGATCGAGCCCTCGTGTTCCGTGGTGTAGATGATCTTTCCCGGTAGATGAATGTGGGGGTTGATCTTGGGTCCGCATCCGATGATCGCCGGGATTGCGGCGATCATGAGTGGGATGAGTACCTTTTTCACTCGCGCTCCTTCCTGATGGTTACAAGTTTTTCCGCGGCAAGGGCCGCACCGTACGCAACCGTGAAACTGGGCATGGGCAGCACCCGTACCGGCAACCCGAGGGTCGAGAAGGCGTCTCGGAGCGCCTCGACGACCGGACCGTTGTTGGAAACGCCGCCTGCCAGAACCAGACCGCCCTCTTGAGGTATCATCGGATGTCCCGCCAGGCCGGCCAGGGGGAGCGTGCGAGCGGCGATGGAGATCGCCGCCGACGCGGCCAGGCTGCGCGGAGAGGCTCCGGACGCCAGGTGACCCACCAATTCGCTCTCGGCGAAGACGCCGCAGGTCGCAGAGAGGGTCAGACCTCCCGCCTCTTCGAGTTTGATGGTGTCCCACTCCCCGAGGGGTAGACCGATCCTCTCGGCTGCCAGCTCGAGGAACCGGCCGGTTCCGGCGGCGCAGCGATCGTTCAGGGCGAAGCCGGAAGGTCTGCCGTCGGGGGTCAGCCAGAGGAACTTGGCGTCCTGGCCACCGATGTCCAGGCAGGCCGCTGCGTCCCGGTCGAGGCTGCGAGCCCCCAGGGCGAGGCAGGTGATCTCGGTCAGGATCCTGTCGGCGCCGGGGACCAGTCTCCTGCCGTAGCCCGTGCCGACGATGAATCCCATCCGACCGTCGGCCACCTCCTCGATGACCGCCTGTGCGGCGGAGGCGAAATCTTCACCGGTGGGCCTCGTGGCCCGCCCGATGACGTGCCCATCCTCCAGGGCGACCGCCTTCGTGGCTGTTGATCCCACGTCAACGCCGAGGAGGAAGGGCGCTTTCCCTGCACGGTTGTTTTGGGGCACGGTTGTAGATTAACATAGAAGGTAAGGATATGGGGAGCGCAATGGGTTTGACATCTGGAACCCCTTCGGTGAATCGTGCGTAAATAGATAATCCCGTTGTTAACCCTTCCTGCTTTCGATACTTAGAAAACATGCACCCAGGAGGAATCATGCGTAGCGCTTTGCTTTTTGTACTTCTCGGCCTGCTGGTCGTACCGGTTTTAGCCGGTGTGCGGATCGGCGTTCTCTACTTCGACGTGGCCGCGCCCGACGACACCTACGACTACCTTTCCACCGGTCTGGCCGAGATGCTGATGACCGATCTTTCCAACCAGCCGGACATGACCCTGGTGGAGCGGGAGCGCCTGGACAAGGTCCTCGCCGAGCACTCCCTCTCGGGCACCGGTGTCACCGACCCCGACACGGCCGTCGAGCTGGGTCGCGTGCTGGGTCTGGACCTGATGATCATGGGCTCGTTGACGGTGGTGGGCGAGA
>DAOVLG010000364.1 GCA_030631385.1 Candidatus Coatesiibacteriota bacterium
GGGATGCCAACGCCTCATCCGGAACGTGATCCTGGAGGCCGGGGAGATAAAAGTCCAGGACCCGGCGGGTCAATAAACGGAAAAAACGCTGACCAAGACCGCTGGTGAGACTATATATCGGTACGATCCTCCCAAAGGCACGTGGGTCTTTGTCTTTTTCCCAGAACTCGAAATCTGGGTTGACCAGTCCGCCGCCGCTGTGGGGGGTGATCCTACCGAAGGCCACCAAGCGACGGCCGGGCTTAATCTTCTCAACCAGATATCCTGGGTTGAACCAGGTGAGCACGAGATGATCCGTCCCGTCGGTCAACAGAGCGACCAAACGAGATTTCCTGCCCCTAAAACCCCTCATGAACTCCACGCTGCGCAGCTCACCGATTACCGTAACCTCCTCCCCGGCCCTCAGCCCCTTGAGGGGAACCGGGTGCGACCGGTCCTGGTAATCACGGGGTCGGTATGTTAAAAGATCGGCTACGGTGAACAGGTTGAGCCTCTTCAGAAGCTCGAAGCGGGCGGGTCCGACACCCTTTTCGTAGAGCAGAGGGCGCCCGGCTAAATCATCCAAACTCCAGCTCTGAGGTTCTGATCCTATCTCTTGCTCTATGTACCCCCTCCACAGCCGGGCGAACTCGCGCAGCCGGGACCTCCGCTGCTCACCGGGCAGAGAGTCGAGATCCTCCACCAGCTCTCGGCATCTTTGCAGGACAACGTCATCACTCTCAGCTCCAAGCTCACCGAGCCAGGTAAAAAGCGTCGCTCCCAGGTCCGGCATCCGGTCGGCCAGGGCGAAGTCGGTCCGCTCCAAGGCCTCAATCGGTCGGGTGATCCGACGCACAACGCTTTTAAACTCAGATTCCACCATCTCAGTCTACCAGCCCCGGTTGCTACTCTCAAGAGGAGCCGAATTATGTATACATAAAAAAGGAACAAGGTGTTTATACACCTTGCTTATTGACAGTTTGGATTTTTTCCGCTAGATTGCTGATGGATAGGTGATTTTTTCGGTCCGAAAAGGCCGATGAGCAAGCGTTAAATCCTGGCAAGGAGCGCGTCAATGAAGAAGCTGTTTATAATTCTAGCCATCCTGGTCCTGCCCCTGGCGGCGGTGGCCAAGTCCTGGACACTCCTGGTCTGGCTCAACAACCAGAACAACCTCAAAACCTACGGCTGGGACGATTTAAACGAGATGGAAGACTGCGATTACAGCGCCTATCCCGACGGCGTTGACGTCATCGTCATGCTGGGCTGGAATCCGGACAACCACACCGAGCTCTTCCACGTGGAAACCGACCCCAACGGCTACACCGGCGGCGGCTACTCGGACATCATCTCCACTCTGATCACCGGCCACGACATCTGGACCGGCGACGTGGCCGACATGGACGACCCCCAGATATTCGAGAACTTCGTCGGCTGGGTGACCGCCAACTACCCCGCCGACAATTTTCTCCTCTCCGCCTGGAACCACGGCAACGGCATCTTCCTCGTGGACGGCACCAAGGACTGGATAGACCGCGGGATGTGCAGCGCTCTGAAGATCTGGGAGATCGAGGAGGCCCTGGAGAACGTCGGCGAGTTCATTGACGTCATCGGCTTCGACGTCTGCTTGGGCGGGCAGATCGAGAACGGTTACCAGTACCTGGGCAACGTGGGCATCTGCATCGCCAGCGAGGCCAACGAACCCGGCGACGGCTGGGACTACCAGGCGTTCAACATCTTCGAGGAGGACTCCGACGTCACGCCCGAGGAGCTGGCCGCACGTATCGTGGACGACTACCTGGATTTTTACGGCTACGGGGTGACCCAGGCCGCCCAGGACGTGAAAAACTGGTCCAGCGTGGAACAGGACTGGGAAGACCTGTGCCAGTTGTTGTTCGACAACTGTTACACGTACGAAGACCGGATCACGGCCGCCCGCAATTCCGCCGACTTCTGGAACACCGCCAGCGACCGCGACCTGTACCAGTTCGCAAAAGCTCTTGCCGACGATACATCCCTGCCCGGCGATCTGCGTAGCAAGGCATCGGACGTCGTCACGGACCTGGAGAACTACATCGTAGCCGGCGGGATGCACAACCCCCTCGATGAGGGCGACGGAATGGCCATCTATTTCCCCTCCAACGGCCCGGACCATCCGAACTGGAACACATACACTACCCTGGTTAACTTCTCCGACACCCTGTGGGACGAGTTCCTGGAGATGTACTCCGATCCATACCCCACTCAACCGATTTCCATCGCCCTGGATTCGGTTGCCTTCGACGATTCCGTCGGCGGGAACGGGGATGGAAAGCTCGATCCGGGTGAGACCATTGATGTAACCATCACCCTCATAAACGACGGCACCGAGGCCGCCGAGGGGGTCGCCGCCATCCTGACCATCGCCGACGACAACTTCATCGTCAGCGACGGCTCGGGCGATTTCGGCACCATCCCCGCCGGTGAAACCGCCTCCGACGACTTCCAGTTCATCATCAGCAGCTTCTGCCCCGATCCCTACTTCACCCACGCCGATTTAGCCATCACCGCCGACGGCGGCTACACCTCCGAC
>DAOVLG010000310.1 GCA_030631385.1 Candidatus Coatesiibacteriota bacterium
AAGACTTAATATCATCTTTAAATCGTAAAACCTTCTTAGGATCTAGCTTTACACCTTTGGCTTGAAACAACTCAATTAATTTTTCTTGATCCTCCTTTGCAGACGGTAAGTCAGGAGCCCTAAGACCGTTCGCTCTAGAATGTTTCAAGTAATTTTCCCAAAGAAGACCCGCATATCCTTCACCCTTGCTGAAAGTTTCTCTGGTTAGCAATGTACCAGCAGGAACCCTTACTCTGTTTCGTAATCTAAATAGAAGTTCATTAAAGTATGAAACCCTAACTTTATCACTCTCATCTGTATCATAAATCAGTCTAATCCACTCCATACTAATATTAATAGCCGCATACCGCTGTGCTCTCCGCTTTAAGTAATTATATATTAAAAAGCCTACAATTGATAAACATACTATTACCACTATGTAACTAAGCCAAGATGGCACATCTATCGTAATATAAAGAACATATACTGATGCACCAGTGCCGATTAGACTGATGATAAGGAAGAGAACATCCATTTTAGAAGAGGTACATCCCCTTTCCTTTCTGAACTTGACCGATGCGCCAGAGCGGCTCGCCGGCGGCGGCGAAGGCCCGCTCGTAAGCCTCCCACTTGGTGGCGGAATCGAAGAACAGCAGCCCGCCCGAGGTCTGCGGGTCGTGGGCCAGGTGCACGAGCTGCTTGGAAGCGCCCTCACCGACGGTGACCTCGTCGGCGTAGGCCTTTACGTTATTGAAGAGCCCACCCGGCTTCATCCCTTCCTCCGCCTGCTCGAGCACCTCGGGGCTGACGAGCGGCAGGTCGTCGAGGGATATCTCGAGACGGACGCCGGAGTTCCGGCCCACCTCCAGGGCGTGGCCGACCAGACCGAAGCCGGTGACGTCGGTGACGGCGCGGGGCCCGAGGGGTCGCATGACATCGGCCGCGTACCCGTTCAGCCGCACGGCGACGGCCACCAGCCTGGCAAGGCCGTCGGCGGAGAGGTTGGCCGCCTTGAGCGCCGTGGCCAGGATCCCCGACCCGAGGGGCTTGGTGAGGGCGATGAAGTCACCCGGCAGTGCGCCCGAGTTGGTCCAGAGCCCCTCTTCGGGACAGATGGCGAAGACCGCCAGGCCGTACTTGAACTCGACGTCGGTGACCGTGTGGCCGCCGAGGAGCAGCACCCCGGCCTCGGCCATCTTCTCCTGCCCCCCGCGGAGCACCCTGATCAGATACTCCAGGGGGTAGTCGGAGTCGGGGTAGCAGGCGATGTTGAGCGCCCCCAGCGGCTCGGCCCCCATGGCGTAGATGTCCGAGAGGGCATTGACGGCGGCGATGCGGCCGTAGTCCCCCGGATCGTCCACCACGGGGGTGAAGAAGTCCGTGGTGGCCAACAGCACACGGCCGTCGCCCAGACGCACGGCGCCGGCGTCGTCGGCGTGGTGAATCGGCGAGAGCAGCCGCTCGTCGGTGATGGGGGACAGGGCATCCAGCACCTGCCGCAGGGCCGCGGGGCCCAGCTTACCCGCTCACCCCGAGCACCGGACGCTCGTCGTCAGCCGCTTGAGCTCCTCACGATGATCGCGATCCTCGGACAAGAAACCTCCCGGTAAACTCCCACCAAGGATATTAAAATCAGAATAGCCAGTCAACCTAACCCTACAAAAATAAAACGGGCGCGTATCGCCCGCTTTGAATGCAACCGCCGCTAAGTCGGCTCTACTCCTCGATAACGTCCAGGCGGTACAGGACGCCGTCGTCGGCGCCGACGTAAATCGTGTCGCCGTAGTTGGCCGGCGAGGCCTGGATGGGCGAGTCGGTGACCTCCATCCGCCAGACCTCCTCGCCGTCGTCCACCTTGAAGAGCATTCCATCGTGGTTGCCGAAGACGACCTCGGTGACCGGCCCGTGGCTTTCGGGAGCGCCGGTGACCGCGGCGCCGGAATCGAACCCGGAGCGCAGCGTACCGTCCAGGTTCACGCAGAGCAGACGGCCGTCGTCGCAACCGACGTAGACCGCGTCCTCGGCGTACATCTTCCACGTCCCGCCCCGGATGGCCGAGCCCGCGTCGTAGCGCCAGTTCAATCCGCCGTCTTCCGGGTCGAGGGAGTACAGGTAGCCGTCGTGGGAACCTACGATAATCTGGTCCTCCACCTTCCGTATCCGACCGGTGACCGCGCCGCCCGTGGCGTAGCTCCACAGGAAAGCCCCCGTCTCATCGTCCAGGGCGTAGACGGACCCGTCGTCGCAGCCGAAGTACATCCGGTCCGCGTCCACGTAGGGGTCGGACTCCACCCCGTCGGGAACCTGCGCCGTCCACACCTCGTCGCCATCGCCGGCCGCGAGGCAGAAGACGTCCCCGTCGGTGTCGGCGAAGTACACCAGGGAGGCGCTGAAAAAGGGCGTCGTCCGCACGGGCGCCCCGGCGTCGTAGAACCACCACAGTTCGCGGGTCCAAAGGCGCAGGCAGTACAGCCGCCCGAAGTCGGTGCCGAAGTAGATGAGCTCGACCAGGTCGTTGTTCACCTCGGTGCGGACCGGACCGCCGGTGGTAAAGCTCCAGTAAACACTCCCATCTTCCTCCCGCAGACAGTACACCGTCCCGTCGTCGGAGCCGAAGAGGATGTAGGTCCCGATGCACACCGGCCGGTTGCGGATCGCCCCCTCGGTTTGGTAGCTCCAGACGACCTCCAGCGGGTCCTCGGTATCGTCGTCCGGGTCTGTTCCGCCGTCGCAGGCCGCCATGAAGGCCACCGCTACGGCGAGCGCCGGATAACACAGCTTTCTCCAGTTAAACATGATAACCTCCGCTCCGCTGCTGAACCGTTGGGGATCCTTCTAGCTTCACATATACTATACCCCCCCCGAGATAAATACAAGGGTCGGCGACAACAACCTCCCTCTCCCTGTGGGATGAGCAGTCGCTGACGGGGCGGGGTGAGGGCCTCCACCTGTCCCCGCTCCCTGTGGGAGAGCGCTAGGGTGAGGGCTTCCACATGTCCCCTCTCCCTGTGGGAGGAGCAGTCGCTCACGGGCTAGGGTGAGGGCTTCCATATGTCC
>DAOVLG010000327.1 GCA_030631385.1 Candidatus Coatesiibacteriota bacterium
CCCTACGCCGAGATGCAGCTCGAAGCCCTTCAGCTCATCCTGAGCGGTGAGATAGCCGAGGCGATCCACCGCGGCGAACCTGCCGGTGAGGAGGACGAGCGTGAGGGTCACCGGAGGATCAACGAGCTCCTCGAGGCCGGCGAGACGGGACCCAACCTCCTCGCCGCCGCGGAGACCGCCCTCGTTCAAATGGTTGACGTGGAGCTCGGTTTGGAATTCCTGGACCACGCTCTGGCTGCCGGAGCCAACCCGGCGCGGGTGGCGGCCATGGCCGGCGACATCGGCGCAGCCCTGGAGCGAGTCGAGCGGCTCGAACCAGCCACCCGTGCCTACGAACTGGCCTGGAAGGCCGAGCTGGACTCCCGGCGCTTCGTGAGCTACCTGACGGCGCGGATGAACCTGGCCAAACAGCGGGGAGAGCTCGAGGAGGCGGTCTGGGATGCCATCGAGCTCCTCAACATGGCGCTCGGCGAGGATCACCTCCTGACCTTCGGACTAGTGCTTACCGACCTCGGCCGCGAGCTGGAGAACGCCGACTATCTCTGGCGGGCCGTGGAGCTGGGCCACCGAATGGAGGGGCCGGAGCGGCTTCCCCTGTTGCTGGCCGCCGCCGACGCATTCTCCCTCTACACTAAGAACCCCGTAGACCACGAGCATTTGATGCACGTCCGCAACCGGGCGGTGGTGGCTATGGCTGGCGCCTTCAACATCGCCACCGAGCTCCAGCGGATCGAGGTTCGCATCCTCTCCGGCCGGGTCTACGCCGACTACTTCCGCGCGGCGTACGCCGACGACCACTCGGGTGCCCAGACCAGCCGCGAGAACGCCCGGAAGGTCTGGTCTATCGCCCGGGAGGACGCACTGGAGATAGAGGACCACGCCACCGTGGAGCGCATTGACACCCTTCTCGCCGAGCTGGCCGGTGTAACCCCCTGACACCCACCCCCTTGACAATCCAGAGCCGCCCCGATAAGATACTTAAAAACTCGCTTTTAAAAACGCCTAACTCCCAATAAATGAAGGAAATCCTGACCTTCGTCCCTTCCATGACCCGAGAGGTAACCAGCGCCAAAGGCCGCGTAGGGAACTGTTTTTTACCCGCCTTCGTACCAAACCAACGGTTTGGAGGATAGCTCCAGGTACTTAAAACCCCTCACAACAGACGTTTGGGACTACCGGTTTACGTCGCCTCCTTCGAGGGAATCGCCTTTGAACCACAGAGAATTTCCGCCCGGCGAGGACCCGAGCCCCGGGCGGCATCGAGGAGGGATTCCGATGAGGAAATGGGTATTGATCTTTGCTGCCGCGCTCCTGCCGGTGACGGTGCTCGCCCAGGAGGTTGAGGCCCCGCTCGCCGTGTCGGTGGAAACCGAGACCGACACCGCCAGAATGACGAAATGGTTGGTCTTCGACCTGGATATGGCCTATCACTCCAACTACGAGGAGTACGAGGGTCCCGACGGCATCCCCGCCAAGCGGCTCGTCAAGTGGATCGGCGCCGGCATCGCCATCGCCATCAACTACGACCTGATGCAGTGCTCCAACATCTGGATGGTCGAGCGCTCCGAGCTGTTGAAGAACTTCCAGGATCTGTACATGATCCGGTACGGCCTCGACGTGGACAGCGTGCAGCTCGAGGCCAAGCTGGACCTGGTCTCCCTCGATTTGAACTACGCCAAGGATCTAAACCGGGCTTTCCAAGCCGATTACATGATCGTCGGCTCCTTCGACAAACCATCGGTGGAGGAGGTCTACGTCAAGCTCCGCGTACTCACCGCCGATGAGCCGTTCACCGAGGTGGTTGTCTTCGATCGCACCGGGCTCTACGAGGAACTCCCCACCTTGGCCCGGGAGCTCGCCTACGACATCATGAAGGAGTTCGGCCTCTTCAAACGACCGGGGACGGAGGAGTACTGGTCCGAGCCCATAACCGACAACCTGGAGGCCTTCCAATGGCTCGGCCGAGCGATCTCCGCCGGCCACTCCGGTAAGATGATCTCCTTCTTCGATCAGGCGATGTCCATAGACGACGAGTTCTTCATCACCCTGGTCGAGTACGGGAAGGTCCTGTATTTCGAGAAGAATTTCGAGGAAGCCTTCGATCTGCTGGAGACAGCCACCACCCTCAAACCCGGCGTCCAGCTGGGCTGGCTCCGCAAGGGGAACGCCTACTTCTTCGCCGCCAGCCAGATTGATCAGAACATCGAGTTCCTGAACGACCCGGACAAGGCGCCCGAGGACTGGACCCTGGGCAGCGCCGACTACATCAAATTCGCCATCGAACCGACCCTCGTCGAGGAGTACTTCACCAAGGCGCTGGAGTACTATCAGAGATCGGTGGAGGTGGATCCGGGCTTCGTCTCCGGCTGGGTGAGCGTGGCCGAGACCTACGAGCGCCTCTCCAGGCTGTACACGGAACTGGCCGCCGAGGCGGAGGACCCGGCCGAGGCCGGTGACATGACCGCCCTCTCCGAGGCTTACACCGACCAGGCGCTGGAGACCTGGGAGTACATCCTGACCGTGACCGAGCTCTCCGACCGGGCGTACCAAAAGGTGGCGCTCTCTCTATGGGAGGTGGACAACGAGCTGGCGCTAAGCTACTTCCTCAAGGCGGTGCGGATCAATCCCCGCAGCCAGGTGTCCGTGGTCAACGGCGCCATCCTCGCCTTTGGTCTGAAGGACTACCAGGCGCTGAAGGTTTTCGTGGAAGCCTACTTCAGCTGGGCCGATGAGACCAACAAATACTGGGACAAGTTCATTGATTACTCGATGGAGGTGAACTAAGAAGTCTCAGACAGACCCCCTAACGTATGACCCAAAGTACACGGCGGCATTTGACGGGGTAGGAGC
>DAOVLG010000398.1 GCA_030631385.1 Candidatus Coatesiibacteriota bacterium
AGCCTACGACACCTCAGCACTCCCCTCCGGCGTCTACGTCGCCCGGTTGAGTACCAACGTAGGCACCCTCACCCGCCGGTTGGTCATCACCCGATAACGAATAACGTAGCGCGGGGCCTCTGCGCCCCGCCAATAAAGGGCGGCCCATGGAAGGGCCGCGCTATGTATTAACTGTTTCGCTCGCGGAAACTGATGATGGATAACTGAGGGCTTTCCTCGCGGAACTGCGATCCAACGCGCTGCGTTGGTCCAGCGTGCTACGCTGGCGGCCCGTGGAAGGGCCGCGCTACATCGGTTTGACGTAGGGGCGGGGGTCCACACCCGCCCGCAATGGCAGCCCTCACCCTAGCCCTCTCCCACGGGGAGAGGGGAGTAGCGTGGGGCCTCTGCGCCCCACCAATAAGAAGTGGCCCACAGAGGATATTCATCCTACAGGGCCGCGTTACATTATAACGGTCTCGCTCGCGGAGGAAAGGGTGGGTGGCTAGACGATTCTCCTCGCGGAGCTCGGGTCCAGCGCCGCGCGCTGGCGGCCCGTGGAAGGGCCGCGCTACATCGGTTTGATGTAGGGGAGGGTGTCCACACCCGCCCGCAATGGCAGCCCTCACCCTAGCCCTCTCCCACGGGGAGAGGGAAGTAGCGCGGGGATTCCATCCCCGCCGTTAAAGGGATAATTCTATCCCCAGAATCAATTAGCCCCACCGGGGCTTTGTTGGTATAATCCCGCCGAAAAATACATCCGGCTCTATGAAGCAGATCACCCACGTCCGTCCGTTTTCCCTCTTCCACCTCTTCCTGCCCCAGCTTTTCGTTGCCTGGGCGGTTTTTTGGGTCTCGTGGTTCAGCTGCATCGGCGGATCGCGTGAGCTCGTCCTCATGGTGGGTCAGGCCCTGGGAGGCAGCGGGCTCATCTGGACCTTCGCCGTTCTCATCCCGGCCAACGGCTTCCTCGGTATCCTGGGGCTGGCGGCCTTCGCGGCGGTCTACAACCGGTACAACCGGGGGCTGCTTACGCTGGACCTTGAACTGACGCCGCTGCACGGCGAGGATCATGAAACCTGGCTCCTGGAAAAAATCCGCCCCCGCAGCCTCGGCAACCTCTTCATGCCGTTACTGGCCGCGGCGGCGGTGAACGTGCTCGGGGTGATGGGCCTGTGGGGGGTGTTGGGGATCGGTGCGGCCCTCTTCGGTGAGCAACCGGGCCTGGGTGTGCTGCTCTTCAACGGGCTCCTCGGCTCGATCATGGTGGCCGGCCTGATCGTGCTCGGGTGCATACTGGCGGCGGTGATCTACAACCGCGTGGCCACCGGCGGCGACGGCGTCCGGTTACGGATGACGAGCCGGGACCACAGCCTGATCCTCAGCCGCTTCAGCCTTAAAACCCTCCACTACGCCCTGCCAAGTTTCCTGGCGCTGACGGTGATCGCCGTCGTCCTCGAGCTCATCCTCGGGATGGGAGAGTGGGGCAGCGGTACAGCCGACGCGCTCTTCTCCGTCGGGGTGACGGTCCCCACGCTGTGGCTGGTGCCCGCCCTCTACAACGCCCTCTCCGGCCAGGGCGGAATCACCTTCAAACTGAAGAAGAAGGAATTCTAGCCGGCGTCGAAAGACATGGAAACCTTTAAACTAGATCGAAACCTCACGGTCCGGGTTCTCTATTCCACCGCCGGAGTGGCCACGACCGTCGCCCTGGTGGAGAAGGACGGAATTCTGCTCTTGGATTGCGGAGACGGTGCGCTGCGCGATCTCCTGGACGCGGGCCTGAAACCGGCGAATATTTCCGGAATCACCATCTCCCACGGCCACTTCGACCACGTGGGCGGTCTGCATACACTCCTCGGCTTCCTCCGGATGATCGGACGGGAAAGGACCCTGCCGGTGGCCTTTCCGGCTGGCTGCATCGAGGCCGAGGCCTTTTTGGACCGTTTCGAGGAGCTCTATCCCGATACCCCTTTTCCGATTACCAGAATGCCCCTCACCGACGGCGGCGAGGCGCGGATAGCACCCTGGACGCTGAGGGCTTTCGCCGTAAAGCACGCCGGTTCAACGGCCGCCGGGGTGCTGGACCCCATCCCCGCCCTGGGCTACCGGGTGGAATTAAAGGGAAACGTCGTGGCCTACTCCGGGGACACCGGCCCCTGCGAGAATCTCCGAAAACTATGCGAGGGGGCGGACTTGGCGCTCATCGAGGCCACCTGGGGCGACCGGGAACCGCAGTTTGAACCGCGGGTTCATCTCACCCGGAAGGAAGCGGAGGAGTACGGACGGCTGGCGAAGCGCTTCG
>DAOVLG010000015.1 GCA_030631385.1 Candidatus Coatesiibacteriota bacterium
ATATAGTCGATGAGTATCTCGTCCAGGTCGTCGCCGCCGAGGTGCGTGTCGCCGCTGGTGGACTTGACCTCGAAGACGCCGTCGCCAAGCTCGAGGATGCTGATGTCGAAGGTGCCGCCGCCCAGGTCGAAGACCGCGATGGTCTTGTGCTCGGCACCCCTGTCCAGTCCATAGGCCAGGGAGGCCGCGGTGGGCTCGTTGACGATGCGCAGCACCTCGAGCCCGGCAATCTTGCCGGCGTCCTTGGTGGCCTGGCGCTGGGAGTCACTGAAGTAGGCCGGCACGGTGATCACGGCCTTGGACACCTTCTCCCCCAGATAATCCTCGGCGGTCTGACGCATCTTCTGCAGGATCATCGCCGAGATCTCCGGGGGCGTGTAGACCTTGTCGCTGATCTTAACTTGGGCGTCGCTGTTTTTCGCCTCGATAACCTTGTAGGGAACGGTCTTTATCTCCTCGGAGACCTCATCGAACTTGCGTCCCATGAAGCGCTTGATCGAGGAGACGGTGTTGTCGGGGTTGGTGATGGCCTGACGCTTGGCGACCGGTCCCACCAGCCGTTCACCGTTCTTGGTAAAGGCGACCACGCTGGGGGTGGTCCGGCCCCCCTCGGCGTTGGGAATCACGGTGGGCTCGCCACCCTCCATCACCGCCACGCACGAGTTGGTCGTTCCCAGGTCTATTCCGATTACTTTTGACACGGGTGCATCCTCCGGATCTGCTGCAGTTCCCCTCTAAGCCCCCAGGCGCGCTTTCCGGCGAGCGGCGCCGATTTGTACACCGCGGGGGTTTTCGTAAACAAGACCTAACGCTCGTAGAGCTCGAAGGATTCCGTTCCAGGAATCAACCTCCCATGGAGGTTGATCTGGTTGATCCCCTCTCTGATCTCCATCCTCTTGGTGAAGAGGATGTTCGAGTTGATCTCCCCCTGGGTGGGCTTGCCGCGCTCCGAGGGCACCAGGGCGATGGCGATGGTGTGGCTCCCGGTCTCCACCATCTCGGTGTAGCTGGTGAAGATGAACTTGTTGTACCGGGCCGAGCCGATGATGACGTCTATCTTGTCGTCCATTATCTCGCGGATAACGTTTCCGTCCACCAGGATGTAGAAGTAGATGGTCTTCCCGCCGCCCACCTGGTAGTCGTCGCCGGAGATGATGATGTTGAGGTGCACCTTCTGCTGGGTTTCAACGACCTCCACCACGCCGACCGGTCTGGCGGTCATGAGGGCCCGCTGAACGTCATCGTCCAGGTCCAGGTTGCGGTAGACCATGTAGTCATCGGACTCGACCTTGAAGTTGATGCCCGGCGACACGATCAACCGAATGAAGTAGTCCTCGTGGTAGTCAAGGCGGGCAAGGTTGATCACGTGGTCCCGGGTGAGCGGCTCACCCCGAAGGCACAGATACATCAACTCATCATTGATGAGGTATTCATCGTCCACCAGAACGACCTCTCGGGCGCTGAACATAGGTTTGGAGCTGGTCTTGATGATTGCGTCGATGAGGACGTCATCGCGGGCGCCGGCATTGAGGAGGGCCAGGATATCCCTGGCGTCCAGAGCCTGCGCGGTTAGTACGAAAACCAAAAGGATAACGATCGTGAAGGCAGTCCTACGCATAATCAATCCCTTTTTTTCCAGGTCTGAAGGTGATCAGGGGCCTGGCCCGAACCAGGGCCGGCATGTGGGTAGTGAGAACCTCGACTATCAACTGCTTCAGCATGGCCACGCTAACCGGTTTGGGCAGAAACCCGTAAGCGCCGGCGGCGTACGCCCGGAGCAACGACTCCCGTGTCACCGATCCGGTCAGCATCAGGACCGGAAGACCGGGCTGGTGGACGCGGATCTTCTGCAAAACCGAGAGCCCACCGCCCCTTGGTATCTCGAGGTCCAGGATGGCGAGGTCAACCAGGGTCCTTTCGAGAAGCCACAGGGCCTCGGCGGCGTCAACGGCCGACAGGGAACGGCAGCCCAAACGGCCGATCATGCGGGCGAGGGAAACGCGGCATTCCCAGTTATCGTCTGCCAACAGCACGGTACGCATCGCCTTCATCTCGCCGGAGGTTTAACGCAAGTACCGTACCAGCCCGTTAATAGGGCGCGGTTATGTGTAACTAAAGCACCTACCGCAATGAGGGCGGAACCTCATACCTCGCTACGCTACCCCGCTTCTGCCATTAAGTCGTCCCGCCTTCCCGGTGTGCCATTTCGGCACTCACCCCAAGAGCAGATAGCTGAAGGCGAAACCGATCTGGCTGACGATCATGAGGAGGTACATGTGCTTCCAGGAGGGGTGGTTACTCTCCGTGGCCAACCTATCCGGGTCCCGAAGGATCAGACTTACGATATACGCCCCCCAGACGACCAGGATTCCCGCTAGGATGGAGAGGGCCAGCACCTGCCCCCGTAGGATGCCCAGGGAAAGACCCAGGTAGATCAAACCGAAGGGGATGACAAAGAAGGGGGCGATTATCCATGCCGCCCTCCGTACGCCGAAGATGACGGGCAGGGTCCGGCAACCGTACTTGGCATCCCCCTCCATGTCGGCGAAGTCCTTCGTCGTCGAGGCCCCGAGGATGAAGAGGAAGAAGACGCCCGCGATGAACCAGACCTCAGCGAACCAGATCGGCTTCACCGCGCTCCAGCCGGCGATTATCAACAGCCCGCCCCGGGGCAGGGCCATGGTGAAGTTGGCCGTGAAGGCGTTGCGTTTCGTTCTCAGGGGCGGGCCTGAGTAGGAATAGGTGATGAAGGCGGTGATGAGAACGATGTAGAAAAAGCGCATGCCAACCAGGAGAGCCAGGCCCATCGCCAACAGGTAGAAAAAGATACAGGCGATCGCCGCCCCCTTCAGGCCCACCTCTTTAGTAACCAGAGGTCTCGTCGGCTTGTTAACCGCGTCTATCTCCCGGTCGAAGATTTGGTTAACGGCGTTGGAACCCATGTTGAGGGTCGCCGCGGCCAGAGCGCCGAGGAGGATCTTTACAACAAGGTCCCAGGTGAGCTCCATCTGGCCGCCCTCGGGGGAACCCACGGCGACCAGGGCAAAGCAGATAAAGCCGAAGAAGGGCGCCAGCAGGGTGAAGGGCCGCGCCAGTTTCACGTATCCCTTGAAACTCATCGCATCCTCTGGCTGAAGTGGTAAAACATTATTCTACCTAAACCCTGGTTGTATTTAAACCTAAGCACCAACGTCGTTGAAAAACGTACACTTGCCCATCACTTTACGAATGGAATGGCACACTGGAAAGTATAATTCCGGCAGCTTCAATACTCAACAACTTAATGGAGGTACGGGTTGACGTGCTTCAATCCGGAGTGGTAAAATGCGGGATGGATTTCTTTACCCTTCGCCTTACCCTTCCTAACCGTTGGTAATCGTACTTTAACACAGTGGAGGGGTTTACCGGAGAGCTTTCATAGTCTTTTCCCGTTTCGACTATTCCAGGAAAGGGGATTTTCAATGCGAACCAAAGGCCTTACCATTCTAATCGCCTTGGCGCTGGCGGCCGGAGCTTTCGCCTACACCGGAAGCCCGCCGACCACCCTCGAGCTGATCTCATCGGCCTACGAACGTGGCGAGATCGCCTACACCGACTACGCCCTCTACAAGCTCTACCTCATCTTCGGCGACGCCGACCGCATCCCCGACGCCTATCGGGGTAACGACAGCCTCGCCGGCGTCAGCGGCACCATGATGATCCACGACGCCGGCGTTTGCGTCCTCAAGGGGCTCTTCGACGAGGAAGAGCTGGCCGAGGCCCGGATGTACCTGGGCCGTCCCACCGAGGAGGCCCCGCCCGGCTCAAAACGCGGGTACGGTGTTCCGCCCCAGGACATCAACCACTGGGACACCCCCGAGGGCAACTTCCGCATGTGGTGGGTCGAGATGGGTCCCAACGCCCTTTTATACCCCGAGGACGACGATGACAGCGGCGTACCGGACATCGTCGAGCTGGTGGCCGAGGGGCTCGAGTACGCCCTGACAATATTCGTAGGCGAAGACAAAGGCGAACTTCGCTTCGACTATCCGGTCAAGGACGGCACCTGGTACCCCGAGGGCGCCGACTACGGCTATGTGGAGGGCGACACCCAGGAGGACTGGGAACGCTTCGACTCCTATTTCCGCTTCATCGAGTCAGGGGCCATGGCCTACTGCCAGTACGAGCAACTCTATGAGGAAACCTATTGGGACGACGCCAGCTTCCACATGGTCTTCCGCAACAACGTGGATCCCGACGATGTAGACATCGTGGAGAAGACCACCGCCGCCCACGAGCTGCACCACGGCGTCCAGGCCGGCATTGACTACGACAACCCCTCACACGTCAAGGAGAAGACCTCGGTCTGGAGCGAGGAGCGGGTCTACCCCCTGGCCAACAATTACCAGGGTAACCGCCTCGGCGCCTTCATGGCGTTGCCCCACATCGGCCTCACGCGGCATGAGGGCCTGAGCTGGTACAACAGCGTTATCTGGTCACACTACTTCGAGTCTCTCACCTACCAGACCCCGGAGCTGTTGGACCTGATGGAGGATTCCTACGACCTCGAAGGGGTCCAACAGGTCAACGCGATCACCATGTACTGGGAGAACTATGAAAGGCGCACCGAGGAGGGCGTTGACCTCGAGTTCTGCGACATCTACGACCTGATCTTCCGCGACGCCTTCCCGGACATGGTGTTCGAGGACGAGACGGGCGGCATGGCCTACGCCTTCGGCAAGTTCATCGAGTGGAACTGGTTCACCGACCACCGCTGCGCAGCCCGTTCCGGCAACGAGGCGAACAACAACGGCCTCTTCTACATAGACGACCTCAACATCAACGGTTACACCTTCGGCGACTATGAGATCCCGCCCGAGGGCGGCTACGCTGTGGCCTACCCCGAGGTAAACGATCTCGAGCCCGACGGCTACCGCGAGTTCACCGGCGATCAGGTGGTCACCGGCGTCGAGATCCAGATGACCAACGATGGCGGTAACATTAAAGGCTGTCCCGACGGCCTCGGATCCGACTACTTCCACATCGTCCAGCTCGCCCCGATTCCCGAGGACGCGGTCTTCGCCTTCAAGGGCTACCCGGAGAACGAGGAGGATTCCAAGTTCTGGGGCGCCTCCTACATCCTGATGCAGAACGATGCCCAACAGCATACGATCCAGACCTCGGGCGACCTCTCCACCAAGATGAACATCTTCGGTGACAAGGGGATCATCCGCATCAACAACGCCGCCTTGTACCACGAGATCGCCTTCATCCCCTACGTCCGCCTCGACATGGGCGGCGACCTGCAATTTATGGTGAAGATCGACGCCGTGAGCGCCGGTGACCGCAACCCCCCGAGCTTTAATCCAGCCGATGGCGGCGCGTTGCAGCTCGCCCTGATCCCCAGCTTCGGCTCCCACATCGAGTTCACCGCCACGCCGAACGAACTCCTCTTCGCCTGCCCGCGCTACGACATCACCTTCACCGAGGTGGATGACAAGGGCGATTTTGTGGATGAGCACTACTGGCGCCTGAACGGTAACCAGAACGCCGACGACACCTTCAGCGATTGGACGGACGGCCCGGCCATCTACACCGCCCTCTGGTCATTACCCGACTACGACGGCACGGCCGACCTGCTCGTCACCGCCTGTGATCTGGGTGGTAACGTCGGCACCACCTCCTTCGAGGGTGTGCTGTCGCAGGCGAGCGTTGACGGCGACGGTACGGTGGTGGGGCGCGATGCGCCGGCGACGCTGGAGATTCCCGCCGACGGCATGGAGCCCGGCGGTCAGGTGCTCGTCATGGGCCGTCCGGACATCACCGGTGGTTCGTTGGAGTCCCGCGCGCTCATCTCGGCCCCGACGGACGCCAAGGTCATGGCCGCCCCCGCGGCGCTCAGCCGCACGTTGGCAACCTCGGCCTCGACCGGCGCGGCGACCGCCGCCCCCGACGCGGGCGAGCTCGGTCTCCACGTGGTGGGTTACGCCTACGAGGTCACCGGCGACCGTCCGATGACCGGTGTCTCGACGCTGCGGCTCTCCTACGACGAGGGGTTGGTCCCCAACGAGGACAAGCTGGCGTTCTACCGCTGGGATTCCGAGCTTGGCCGCTGGCGCCACCTCGCCGCCGAGCTCGACCGCCAGTCCGACGAGGCCTTCGCGGCCATTGATTCCTACGGCATCTACGCCGTCGGTTACGCCGAGCTGGTGGAGGTGCCCCAGGAGATTGATTCCAGCCGCTACACCTTCTCACTGGAGCAGAACTTCCCGAACCCGTACCTGGCCGCCGACGGCCAGACGACGATCAACTTCTCGCTGGCCGCGGACTCGCACGTTCGTCTGGCGGTCTACGACCTCTCGGGCCGTCTGATCACGACCCTGATTGACGATACGCTGACGGCGGGCCGCCACACACTCGCCTGGGACGGCACCAACGCCCACGGCACCTCCGTCGAGAGCGGCGTCTACTTCTACAAGCTCGATACTGACGAAAACAGCGCAACCCGGCGATTGGTCCTCGTTCGCTAAGCCAAGGAGGAAAAACCTGTGAAGAAAATCCTAGTAACCGGGCTCGTGATCGTCGGACTGGCGCTTGTGTTTGCAGGTTGCACCGAAGTCACGGTTCCCATTCCGAGCAACCCCGAGGAGCTCTGCAACAAGGGTTGGAAGGACCTGATAGACGGGGACGCCACCAGCGCACAGACCAACTTTGAGGCCGCCCTCGAGATAGATTCGGCCTACACCAACGCCTGGAATGGTCTCGGCTGGGTGGCGATTACCAGAGATGACTTCGAGTCGGCCTTCCGGAGCTTCTCCTATGCCAAACAAACGATCGGAAACCCGCTCGACCAGGATACGCCTGAGAAGCAGAACCTCTACTTCAAGTTCTACATGGACGCCTACTTCGGTTCAGGTCTCACCTTCTACATGGCCGGTGACTTCGAGGCCGAGTACTACGACATGGCGTACGGCGAGTTCGAGATCGCCTGTAAGGCCGATTCAGAGGCAGACGATCCCGATCTCGGCGATTATTGGGACGACGATTTTGACTACGAGTGGAACTACGTCAACTGGTACATGAAGGACGGCGACGACTACTACCTCACCACCTGGCACGTGCATCTCTACGCCGCCATGGCCTACTTGAAGGCCGATACCGGCATGGACAAGGCCGTCGCCCACATCAACCTCTGCCGTGAACGGGTTGATGAGGATCCCGACTTCACCGCCGGCGACTGGCAGGATGTCAACAACGAGATTGACCGTCTGATGGACATGAACCCCGATCCCGACATGTTAAACTATCCCTACGGATACCCAAATATCAACTGAGGGTCGGTTAACCGATAAGGGGACCCACACGGGTCCCCTTTCATTATCCGCCAAGGGCGCAACGGACGACATTGTGGTATAGTGGGCTCCATATTCCGGTGAGTAACCGTGAATGAGGTTAATAAAAAAGAATACGGCAGGCTGAGTTTCCTCGTCGGGGGGCTGACCCTGGTCGCCTACCTCCTGGCCTCACCGAACGGCTTCTCCTTGGGCGACGGACCGGAGCTGGCCGCGACTGCGGTCATCCTCGGGGTCCCCCATCCGCCGGGTTACCCGGTCTTCACCAACCTGGCCCATCTCTTCGCGGTGCCCCTCGGCAACGGGCTTTGGGGCCTGCGCCTACTGAACATCCTCGCCGTCTCCACCGCGGCGGGTTTCATCTTCAGCAGTCTCCGTTCACTCGAGATCAAGCGCCTGAGCGCCTTTCTCGGGGCCATCCTCTTCTCTACCTCTACCATAGCCGTGCGGGGGGCAATCTTCGTCGAGGTGTACGGCGTTACCCTGCTGGGTCTGTCCATCGTCGTTTGGGCATTACTGAGAAGCGTCAGGGATGAGGCCACCGTGCACGATCTGCTCGTACTCGCCCTCTGTTACGGGCTCGCACTGGCACACCACCTCACCCAGATATTCCTCGCCCCGGTGGTTCTCTACACCCTGATAAGGTATGCGAGAAGGAACCGGCCTCCGGCAGCCTTTTACTCCCTCCTCGCGGCAGCGGGGCTACTCGGACTCTCAGCCTACCTCTACCTGCCGATCAGGACGGCTGCAGGTCCGGCGATCGCCTGGTTCGAGCCGGACAACCTGGAGCGGTTTCGCTTCGTCCTTTCGGGAGCCAGCTACGGTGAGTACTGGGGGGTAAGCGGGGATTACTTCTGGAGCAACGTGGGGCTGCTCGGAAAATACCTGCTGGGCCAGTTCCCCCTGTATCTCGTCATTGCATCGTTGATCGGGTTCATTCTCTTGGTCCGACGGCGGCTCTGGCTGGCGATTCTGCTCGGAGCCGGGGCGCTCGCCAACCTCTGGTGGGCGGCGAGATACGCCGTCATCGGCCTGGAGGTCTTCTTTCTGTTGGGGACCTTCGTCCTTGTTTTCGCGTCGGTATACGCGATCAGCACCGGTATCGGGCGCCTGTTCGTTTACGTTCGCGGGAAAAGGGCCACGGTCCTTGGACCGATTCGGGGGGCGGTGTGCGTCGTCGTTCTCCTCCTGGTCGGTTGGGGACTTCTACGATCCTGGACGCCGGAAGACCTGGCGGCCCATCCCCACGGCAGAAACCTCCTGCGCTGCTCTCCAAACAGCGCCATAACCGCCTTCACCGGCGATCTCTGTTTCCCCATCCTCTACCATCACTACGCCTCCGACCGGCGGCCGGACCTGGTCGTGATTGACGAAAACGGGATGATCACGGTACCCGGAATACATAGTTTGGCAGGTGAGAGGACCATCGGCGGCGCTCCGGTTCTCTACCTCGACCCCACCTGGAAACAAGCGCCGTTCCCCACCGTCCGCTGGGGCTACGGCTACCTCTTCCCCCCGGACGCAGCCTTAGAGTCAACCCCACCGCAGAGGTATCTGGAGGGGGTCAAGCCCGGCGGAATCTACGCCGACGAGGTGGCCGCACGCTACCTGCTGGCCCGTTTCCAATCCCAGGGCGGCGATGCGCTCTGGGGGGTTCTTGGGTCCCGCGCTTCGGACTACGCCGGTGTCTCACCCCACGCCCACCTCGCCCTGGGCCTGTGGCTGTTGGAAGAAAACCCCGCCACCGCCAGGGAGGAGTTCCAGAGGGCCGTGGAACTGAACCCCTGGATGCCAAGCGCCAGATATGACCTGGCCCTGGCCGAACTGGCCCTCGGCGATGTTCCGGCCGCCAGGGAAGAGCTCAAAGCCACCCTCAACGGCTTTGCCGAACCCGAGGTCAAGGCGCAGGCGCAACACCTGCTCTCCCAGCTACATTAGCGGTTCAACCCCAAGCCCTGCTATAATCATTACCCCTACAGGATGTCGTTGGAGGTTTCCATGTGCGGTATCGTCGGTTACACGGGCGCTAAGGTTGCCCAATCCGTCCTTTTAGTCGGATTGGAGAAGCTGGAGTACCGTGGTTACGATTCTGCCGGGATCGCGACCATCCACCACGGCGAGCTCGGAGTCAGAAAGAAGGAGGGGAAGCTGCGTCAGCTTGCCGACCTCCTGGCTTCCCAACCCCTGGGGGGAACCATCGGGATCGGCCACACGCGCTGGGCCACTCACGGGGAGCCCTCGGACATCAACGCACATCCGCACACCGACGGCGAAGACCGCCTGGCCATCGTCCATAACGGTGTGATCGAGAACTATCTTCAGCTGAGAGATGAGCTCGAACGGGCCGGCCACGTATTCAAGAGCGAAACCGACTCCGAGGTGTTAGCCCACCTTCTGGCCGATTACCTGGCTGACGGGCTTGCTCCCCAGCACGCCCTTTTAGCCACCTACAGTCGGCTGGAAGGCTATTTCGTTCTGGCCGTGGTCAGTGAAAGCTTTCCTGACACGATCTACGCCATTCGCCAGGGACCACCCCTGGTGATCGGCCTTGGAGAGAATGAGAACTTCCTGGCGAGCGATACCAACGCCCTGTTGCGCTTTACCCGCCGGGTGGTCTTCGTGGAGGACGGCCAGGTGGTGAAGCTGAACCGGAACAAGGTCAGCGTTATCGATCGGGACGGCCAACCGGTCGAACTAAGGATCCGCGAGATAAAACTGGACGCCCAGGAGATGGACAAAGGCGACTACCCTCACTATATGTTGAAGGAAATCTTCGAGCAGCCGCGCCTTCTGGGCGACATCTTCCTCAGCCGGGTCTCCAACCACCGGGACATCGCCTTCTCCAACCTGGGGCTCACCGCCCAGGACCTGAACTCGGTGAACCGGGTGGTGATTCAGGCCGCCGGTACGAGCTGGCACGCCGGGCTGGTTGGCAAGTACATCCTTGAACATTACGTCCGGCTCCATGTCGAGGTGGACGTCTCCAGCGAATTCCGCTACCGCAATCCCGTCCTCGGCGGCGATACCATCGTAATGGCGATCAGCCAGTCCGGAGAGACGGCCGATACCCTGGCCGGCATCCGGGAAGCCAAGAGCAAGTTCATCAAGATCCTCTCCCTCGTTAACGTCGAGGGAAGCACTATTGACCGGGAATCCGACGGGGTGATCCACCTGAGGGCCGGACCGGAGATCGGGGTGGCCAGCACGAAGGCCTTCACCGCCGAGCTAATAGCCCTGGTGCTGCTGGCGATGTACTGGGGCAGGCTGAAATACGCCATTGACGACGCCGGGGTGCGGGAGGTCCTGCGCGAGCTGGAACAGATCCCGGAGAAGATGGAGATGATCCTGGCTCAGAACGACGCCCTGAAGGAGCTCGCGGGCGGATTCGCCGACGCCAAGGACTTCTTCTTCATCGGACGGGGATATAACTACCCGACCGCTCTCGAGGGCGCGTTGAAGCTCAAGGAGATATCCTACATCCACGCGACGGGATATCCGGCGGGAGAACTGAAGCACGGGCCAATTGCACTGATCGAGTCCGATACGCCGGTGGTGGCCATCTGCAACGAGGGCCCCACCTATCAAAAGACCATGTCCAACGTGTCCGAGGTTCGGGCGCGGGGCGGGCGCATTATCATCGTGGCGACCGAGGGTGACACCGAGGCCGGTACGATCGCCGACCACGTGATATACATCCCTCCGGTGATAGACGAACTTTCTCCTCTTTTAACCGTCGTGCCGCTACAGCTTCTCGCCTACCACACCGCAGTGGCGCGGGGCTGCGATGTGGACCGCCCCCGTAACCTGGCCAAGAGCGTCACGGTGGAGTAGGCAAGACCTCCACAAACGGGTGGGTGTTCATATGTGATGGGTCATGGCGGCATTCACCATTTGGTCCGTTAACGAACCAACGTGAGGCGGTGGCACAGGTTTTTGCACAACGAGGTTTGGCGGACTGTTTTGAGGAATAAAAGCGCAAAAACTGTGCCACCGCCGGCGAGGGCGTGGTCCGTTGAAAATGGACCTGCACAGAGATCTCCTACATATCTTTACGCCAGTTGCCGGCCAATTCGCATCAATACAGGTCACAAACCAACCACTGGAGACGGCTTCTTCCGAGGCCTCCGGGCATAAATAGAAGCCACCTCATCCCAGGTGGCTTTAACCGCTATGCTATTCGCCAACAAACCGACCTGGGTAAAACTCCTCATCACCCTCGGGGTGGCGGGGGTGGTACTCCTCCTGAACCCCCTCTCGACCAAGCTGTACGGGATCGAGGCCTACGCCGGTCTAGCTCCGGTGGTCGCCGCCGTTTCGGCGGCCTTCCTACCTCCTCTCTGGGCCCTCACGGGCGCCGCCCTGCCCCTGATCCTCGGGATGATCGGCTTGTCGGTCTTCCCCGGGGGTAACGCGGGGCTGACCTTTCTCGCCTCGAGCGCCGGTGGGTACGCCCTGGCGCCGCTCTGGTTTGCGGGCATCGGCGGCCTATTCCTCTGGTTGGACCGGGAGGAGGAACCCAAACCGGGTGCCTATGCCCTGGGCCTGGTCGCGGCTATTGTGGCGTCGAACCTGACCGGCACGCTCTGGCTCGTCGGGGTGGGGGGGTACGATTGGAACGAGGTCCTCCGACGCGGTACCCTCTGGATGGCACTCGGTGATCTCTTCCGCTCGGTGATCGCCTTCTCCATATTCTTCTTCTACCACCGGGAGATCGGGCGGCGAGCCGTGTGGGAGAGGCGCCTGAGAACGCACCGACGGCGGATGGACGAACGCTACGAACTCCTCGACACCATCGAGCGGGGGGAGGTCAAGCCGGGGGAAGAGGATGAGGTGAAGGAAGAGGAGGTAGAGAGAGCTCGGCGGGAACTAAAGGCGCGTGAGAAGGATGATCTGCCGCCCTACGTCAAACTGTAGTTATTGGCTTCCGGTCCTGGCTATACCTCGTCGGCGCGCCTTCCAGACGAGGACCACCCCCAGGATCGCGCCGCCCAGATCGGCCAGACCGTCGTAGAAGGAGGCGTCCCGCCCCGGCACTTGGGCTTGGTGCAGCTCATCGAAGACGGCGTAGAGCGTGACGATGATGACGGCGAACAGCATCGTGGACACTCGCGGCCGCTCCTCCCGATGGCGGACCCCCAAGGCCAGGTAGGCCAGGGCGCCCAGGATGCCGTAGGCGACGGCATGCCCCAGCTTGTCCAGCCCGGGAAAAATCAGGGGTAGCTGCGGGAGATCGCTCTGCTCCGAGAGGATGTAGAGTCCCGTCATCCCCGCCAGGAGCCCCAGCGAGGCCAGGACCCGCCAGAATACCCCCGGCCAGACACCGTGATCGGTCAAACCCATACCAGCTTTTATGAACTGAGAC
>DAOVLG010000536.1 GCA_030631385.1 Candidatus Coatesiibacteriota bacterium
GCCTATACCCTCAGCGGTGAGTACGGCGGCCGGGACCGCCGAGCCCGACTGCGGGAGAGCGGCTCCGGTCGGCTGTCCGTCGGTTGGCTGGACCCCCGGGGTCACCGCCTGCTTCTCCGGTCGGACTACACCTGGTGGGGTTACGCCTCCGGTGCCGGTTACCAGGAACAGGACGCCTGGAGGACTTCCCTGCTGGGTGTCTGGCGGCCGAACGACGAGATCACGACCTTCGCCCAGGCCGGGCTCGGCTCGCTCGAGCAGCGGGGGCCGGCCGAGTTCCTTGTCCTGGATGCCGACGCGACCCTGGGCGCCAGGCTCTTCCTGGGGGCCAACGATTTCCTCGCCGCCGATCTGGCCTACAAATACTCGGACGCCGCCCGATTCAGGCATCAGGGGCGTCTCTACCTCTCCAACACCTTCACCGCCGATAGGATCCTCTTCGTCTCCACCGGGGCGGGGTTGGCCTTCGAGGAGGAGCCGATCCTGGAGTTCGGCGGGGCGGTGCGCCTCCTCTTCGGTCCCCTCTCGCTCGTCAGCCTCGTCGGCCGGCGGGAGGCACGTTTACCCGACCCCGCGGAGGAGTGGCGGCAGATCGAGGGGCTGAGCGCTCTGGAGGAGGTCAGGACCCAGGTCACCGAGGACTACTACCTCGAGTACTCCGTGCACCTCTCCGAATCCTCCGTAGCCGGCCTGAGGGGCGGTTACCGGAAGGTCGTCAACCCTTGGGAGTACAGCCTCGGCGGGGTCGGCGGACTCTGTTTCGACCACGGTCCGGATCGGGAGCTGCTGGTCCTCGGCACCTACTGCGATTACCTTATCCCCGATGATCTCTGTCGTGGTCGGTTGCGGTTGAACTATGAGCTGGCCGACTCCACGCCGCCCTGGGGTCCGGCGGAGGCGGTCCCCCCGCCCCACTTCGCCGATCACCGTCTCGATCTCGACCTGGAGATCACCCCGGTTGACTGGTTGACCGGCTCGGTCGAACTGGAGTACCTGAGCCGACGCCTGGATGGTCTCGGCGGTGAGCTCCCCGGCGCGGTGGAACTCGGGTTGAGGATCGGGTTCCGGTTCAGCGAGGTGGCCACCCTCACCCTTACCGGGACGAACCTTTTGAACCAACCGCTCTTCACCTACGCCGAGGC
>DAOVLG010000033.1 GCA_030631385.1 Candidatus Coatesiibacteriota bacterium
CTCGTAGATCTTCTCGATGAGCTTGTCCAGCTCCTGTTTCTCCCTGGCTTGGAGGGCCCGGATGGCGCCATCCCGGAGCTGATTCGCCCTCGAGTATATCTGTTCCATCTCGCCCATGATCTCGGCCCGCTTCTCCTCGGAAAGGGGCGCCTCCAGCTTCGCCTGCAGCTCCAGGATCTGCTCCTGGTAGGAGTCCAGGCGCGGCTGCACCTCGATCTCCTTCTGCCGGGCCTCCTCCTCCAGCGTCTTGAGCGCCTCCTGGAAGAGCACCCACTCGTCCTGGACACGCTGGAGGTCCACGTAGGCGATGATGAGGGGTACAGGCTCGTCATCGTCCTGGGCGAGAGCCCCAGGGACTAAAAGTGCGAGGAGAAGGGTTACCGGTAATATCCTTTTCATCAATCCCTCTCCCGGGAAGAAAGGATGTTGACAAGAATGACTGCCTTCGATCTAAACATCCGGCTCACGCACTACAGAGGAGTGAAGTGGTAGCTCTGTTCCCAATCGCGGGGATCGAGCCGCCCAAGGCCCTCTACGTCGTCGCGGCGGTGCAGGATAGACAGGGTGGGCCTACGCGGCAGGACCAGATGGTAATCCGCCCAGAATCCGCCCCGTTTGAGGAGGTCCATCTCGTAGAAGAGGCTCGGCTGCGCCCCGCTCAAAATTTCATCCGGGTAGATGTTGAGCACGAACCACTCGGGCTCGTAGGCCAGGACGTAATCGTTGTCGTATCGCTCGTGCCCGGGTAAACCGAAGCCGGCGATGCTGATCCCCTCCCTAGCGATGTGGGGGTCCATCAGCCCCACCATGTCAATGGTGTAAAGGTCGGTGAAGTAGGGGATGATCCCGGTGCTCGTCAGGGCCACGCGATCGGCGGGTTTTCCATACTCCGAAAGCCACCTGGCCGTGTTGTAGCGGTGCTGAACCCCGAATCGCAGGGGGCTGAAGGCCATCGAGGGATCGGCCGCCAGGTGCGAGAGGTAGAGATAACCCGCCAGGGCGACGACCGTCAGGCCCCCCACCCAAACCCTCCCCCACCGCAGGTCGGAGAGTTTACCGAACAGCCTCAGGTAGCCTGCCGCCCCCACGAGGACCAGGATGGGTAGGGTGTGGTGGAACAGGCGCAAAGACATCCAGTCGCCGCCGATGGCTACCAGATAGACCCAGTACAGAAGGCACCCGGTGAGAAAGGGCAAGGCCTTGGCTCCCCACCGCTTCCAGGGAAAAAAGATCGCCCCGACGAAGATGAGCGCCTGTGCCTTCAAAAAGCCGAGGAGGTACTCGAGGCCCCGGCCGATCACCCGCAGATTGATGTCCACCTTGGCGTAGAAGGTGTTCGGGAGCCAGTCGCCGTAGTAGCTCAACCGGAAGATTAGCTGCCCGGCGATCATGAGCGCCCCGGGTGCCAGGAAGAGGAGCGTTCGTAACAGACGCCTTTCCTTTCTCATCACGACGACCACCAGGGCCGGGATGCCGAAGAGGACGGCGTCGGGGCGCAGAAGGACGCTCAGACCGAAGAGCACCCCGGCGCCCAGGGTCTCCCGGAGCCTCTCCCGCGGTTCGGCCTTCTCCCGCCCGAGGAGGAGGTAGAATCCTGCCAGGAGCGTCACCGCCAGGGTGGAGACCTCCATGGAGCCCGGGAGGGTCCACCAGATGAAGGTGCCGTTCAGGGCGAGGGCCAGCGCCGCCACCGGTCCGAGCCAGGAATCCTTTCCCGCGATTCGGCGGCCCAAGAGCCAGATCAACCACAAGGCGCCCGCGCCGGAGAAACCCGCCAGAAGCTTCACCGCCAGGGGACCGGGGATGCCCAGGGTGATTAGGGGCGTCAGGACGAGCACCCAGAGGAAGTTGGTGTAACCCTCGACCCGCTCGCCGATGTTGTAAACCGGTCCGTGACCTTCGGCCCAGTGCTCGGCGTAGCGCAGGGTGATGTAGGCGTCGTCGGCCGAGAACCAGTGCATCCGGGAGCTGTAGAAGAGCGCCAGACCGAGCCAGACCGCCAAAGCGATCACCAGGAGCAGTCTCTTTATTCCCTCGTTCCGCTCCACTCCGATGAGCCCCCTAGAAGGTCTGGGCGATGCTGAAGTGTAGGCGGCCCTTGGGCACGTCGGAGCTCCAGCCGTAGTCAAAGCCCAGGAGCCCCATCATGGGGATGTCAATACGGACGCCCAGGCCGTAGCCGAACCCCAGATCGCCCCAATCGGTGTCGGCGGGCGTAAGCCAGGCGTAGCCGGAGTCCAGAAAGGCGAGCCCGTAGACCATGTTCTCCACGATGGGGACGCGGTACTCGAACTTGTAGTAGAGCTTGAAACTGCCACCGACGATGCCGCCCTCGCAATCGCGGGGCGAGAGGCTGAAGTCGTGGAAGCCGCGCACGTCGAGCCCGCCGGCGTAGAAACGCTCGTACACCGGGACCGTCTCCGTGTCGGCGTAGACCGCCACGTAACCCCCGTAGAGCTTCATCGCCAGGGCCATCCCCCAGAAGCTGGGGAAGTAGGCGGTGGCGAAGGTCGTAATCTTGTAGAAGTCCTGGTCGCCGCCGAAGATCCCCCCGGCGACCTCGAAGCTCAGAAACTGGCGGGAGCCGGAGGTGGGGAAGAAGTAGTTGTTCCGCGTGTCCCGCGACAGGGAGAGGGTAACCGAGCTGGTGAGGGTTGTACCGGCCGCCTCCAGGATTGACTCGCCGGCGTCCTGGCTGGGGTTGATGGTGTTCTCGGCGTAATCATAGCGGATCCGCCAGTTGGCGTCGTCGCCCAAGGGGCGCCCCACGAGGCCGTAGAAGCCGAACTTGATCTGTTCGTAGTTGAAGCGGGTCTGGAGCGTGGAGCTGAAGACACCGGCGCCGATGGCGGTGTGCGTGTCTAGGAACCAGGGCTCCAGGAAACTCAAGGAGATGTTGGACACGTTGGCGCCCAGATCGGCCGAGAGGGTGAGCTCCTGCCCGCCCCCCTTGGCCTTCCAGATCTCGGGGAGCGCCGAAGCGTCGAAGTTGATCCAGCCGATGGCGAAGTTGGCCATCAGGCCGTCCCGGGTGGAGTAGCCACCGCCCACCGAGATGCGGGTCGTCCCCTCCCGCTCCACCACCCGCACCTTGAGGTCAATGACCTTCGTGACCGGATCAATCCGCCAGTCGGGGATGATGTTCTCGAAGTACTGGAGGTTGAAGATACGCTCCAGGGAGCGGCGGAAGGCCTTCCCGTTGAAGATCTCGCCGGGGTAGATGGTGAACTCGCGCCGGATCACCTTGTCCTTGGTGAACGTGTTGCCGACGATCTCGATCTTGCCCACCGTCGCCGGCTCCCCCTCGTCGAGCGTCCAGTGGTAGAAAACGGTGTGGGTAAGATCGTCTATCTCCTTCTCCTCGTCTATTTCCAAGAAGACGTAACCGTACTCCCAGTAGTCATCCCGGATGGTGTCCAATGAGGTGTTGTAGGCGCCGATGTCCAGCACGTCGCCCGGGGAGAGCCTGAGGCTGCGCTCGATCTGACGGTCGGAGAGGATGTTGTTCCCCTCCCAGCTCACGCCACCGAAGAGGTAGCGCTCGCCCTCGTAAACCGTGATCAGGATGTCAACCTCGTCCTCGGTATCGCTGTAGTCAAGCTCATAATCCTCCACCCGGGCGTTCAGGAAGCCGCCGTTGTGGTAGCCGTCCATGATTGCCGCAAGGTCGTCCTCGAAGACCTTCTGGTCGAAGGTCTCCGAGTTCCACCACTCGTCCTCGGAGAGGTCCATGAAGAGGTTGCGGATCTCCCAGTCCGAGTAAGCCTCGTTACCCTCGAACTCGATGGTGTTGATCAATATCTCGGTGCCCTCCTCGATGACGAACTTCACATCCACGGTGCCGCCGGAGCCGGGCGAGGTCTCGGGGGTGATGCGGCAACGGATGAGCCCCTCCTCCTCGGCCAGGTCCTTGATCGCCAGCACGACCTGGTTCAACGTCGAGGGGTCCAGCGGCTGGCCGCTTTTGACCCGGCTCTCGATGACCTCGGCCACGTCGTCTTCCGAGAGCTCGTCCACGCCTACGTATGAGACGACCCCGATGGTCTCACGTTCCTCCACCTCGATAATGAGCTTGACGCCGTCCTCGTAGGGTTCGGTCAGGAAGGTTACGTCGTCGAAGACCCCCTGGTCGAAGAGTCGGGCGATGTCGGCGGCGACGGCGTCGAGGTTTAGCCGCTGACCCACGCGCGAGGAGATGCGCTCGAAAACGTACTGATCGTCGTAGATGCGGTTACCGCGGACCTCCATGGCGCGGATAACCGGCGCCTCCTCCTGGGCGAAGACCGCGGACACGCCGAGTACGACAATCGCGAACAGGACGATGCTTATCAATCTGTTCGTCGGCAAACCTGCTCCGGGTTGGACGAAGGTAGAGGCAGGCGATTTTGACACGCCGGTCGAGGGGCTGTCAACCTGGGGCGACCCATAATAGAAAGCGAGGGATAACCCGCAGGCTGAACCCCTATAGATACGCAAACGGGGAGAAATGGTGCCAGGCAGTCGGGCATCGGGCTTGACTGCGGGGGCTCATCCGAGTAACGTTGAGAGAAGTATTTTCACCCCGAAAGCGATGCACAGGTTTCACCGTCAACTGATTCTCGCCGTCGCGGCGCTGGGTTTTGTCTGCTGCGACACGCCCGTAGGTCCCTCCGCCCCGGCGGAGTTGGGCTACCTCTGGGCGCGGGCGCTCGCCGATCCGGTCGGCCGGGAGTGGAATCCCGACGCGCCCTGCAGCGGCGTCCTGGGCATTGTGGACCACGACGGTCGCCTGACCGGGGAGGGACTGTTCACCAGCTACTGGGAGCTGTATTACCACGGCGGGGATACCTACCTTCGGGTCACGGTGGACCCCACCGGGGGGGTGACCAGCGAGGAGATGGACGCCTCGGGTCCCCACGGTGACGAGTTGGAGGTGCCGGAATCCCTGGACTCAACGGAGCTTATAGAGAACGTGAAGAACAGCATCAGCCTGCCCCCGAACACGGAGCTCAAGCGGGTGGAGATGGAGCTCCTCTCCTCAACCCTTACCGACCCCCTCTGGGAGCTCGAGGCTGGCTACGACTACCAGACCCCCATCTGCGGCGACTGGTCCGGCGACGATCTTCCCGAGGCCGCGGTGGACTTCCGCCTTACCGGGCTCGCCTACGTGGACGACTTCTACATCACCGTTGACGTGGCCGGGGAGTACGAGACCTTCGTGATCGAGCGGATGGTCCTGCGCGACACCGACTCCGACGGCCTGGTGGACTGGTTCGGCGCCACGGCCTACTTCTGGGAGGGAACGCTGAAGCTGCGGGTGGACGGCTACCTGGATCCCTATAACGCCCACGTTGACGGGACCTGGTCCTGGGAGGCCTTCCCCTTCGAGGACTCGGGTGTGTGGAGCGCCGACTGGGAGCGCTTCCGCTATTACCCGACGCTGGAGTTACGGGTGGACCCGGAAACGGGGGAGGTGGAATAAAAGGGGAGCTGACTCCCCAATAAAATTTATCTTTATCCTCTCAGGGTTTGTACTGTGGATCAGGACGACCGCCGATCCACTACATGCGATCACATTTCTCAGCAGCTTCTTTAATCAGTTTATCCAGCCGTTGGTCTAATTCCTCAATGAATTTGTCAACATTTGGATCCGAACTTCCCACCAGCTTACCTTCCCAATGATGTTCCACCGCGGCGATGTTGTGCGTGATATCAACCACTCTGCACGTGCCTTATCCTGTAGCTTCAAATGTTATCCAAATTGTACCCCCAGACCTGCTCCGTTCGTCTTCCACGACGATAACTACCACATGTCTATTGGTTGGAACAGGAACTAGAGCTCTGCTCATGTGTATAAACATCTATCTCTCCTTTTAAATAGGTTCACTGGAAAAATTATAAGTTGAGACCTTTGAAAAACTTAAATAATGACGCACGTAAAAATTTCAGTGTCAATTGGAAATATCCCGTAGGGGCGATAAGTCCACGGTCGCCCGCGGGAGGGTCTGGAGACCCTCCCCTACTGATACAAATGGGCTTATTCAAAGGTCTCAGGACATTGATGCCCCTTTCTAACCACAATTACCAAGCGACCTTGTTTCCAGAAAAAACCACTAACCATGTAATTAATGTGGCTCAAGTGCCCATGCGCAGCCCTTTTCGCTATCCAGGGGGCAAGACTTGGCTAGTTCCAAGTATACGTAATTGGCTACATTCTCGTAGTCAAAAACCCAAGCATTTTATTGAACCTTTTTGTGGGGGAGCGATAGTTGGTTTAACCGTAGCCTTTGAGCGACTTGCGGAAAATGTTATTTTAGTTGAGTTGGATGAGGACGTAGCAGCGGTATGGAAAACAATTCTCGGTGAAGATGCCGAATGGTTGGCATTACGAATTTTAAACTTTAACGTGACGTTGGAGAAAGTTCAAGATGAGCTTCGAAAGGAAACAAATTCTATAAAGGAAGCTGCTTTCCAAACCATTTTAAAAAACAGAACCTATCATGGGGGCATTTTAGCACCCGGTAGCGGTTTAATTAAGTACGGGGAAAACGGCAAAGGGATATCTTCACGTTGGTATCCAGAAACCCTGGCCAGTAGAATACGAGAAATTAAAAGAATACGGGATAGAATATGTTTTATTGAGGGTGACGGTATTGAAGTTATTGATCGCTTCTCAAATGAAGCACACGCAGCTTTCTTTATCGACCCACCTTACACGGCTGCAGGAAAAAGGGCTGGTCGAAGGCTTTACAAACACCATGAGTTAGATCATGAACTTCTGTTTAGAAAGGTATCTTTAGTAAAGGGTGACGTTATATTCACATACGATAATACCCCTGAGATAATAGATTTAGCAGCAAAATATGGATTTGTGTCAAAGGCAATTGCCATGAAAAACACTCATCATACAAAACAATTTGAGCTAATCATCGGTAGAAACTTAGAGTGGTTAGTATGAAAATTTAAAAATAAAAGCGGCCCGAGAGGACCGCTTTTTCTTCGTTCGTCAGATTTGAACGTCGTCCTACTTCTTCGCCGGCGGTTTATATTTCCAGAGGTCGGTGAGTAAGCCGACGCTGCCCAGGACGTTGGTGAGCTCCAGGGGGAAGAAGACCTTGTTGGCCTCCCCCTGGGAGATCTCGTTCAGGGTTTTCATGTACTTGACCGCCACGAGGTACCCCGGCGCGACCTCGGGGCCGACGGAGGTCTTGACCAGCTCAATGGCGGCCGCCTCGCCCTCGGCACGGAGTCTGAGGGCATCGGCGTCACCATCGGCCTCGAGGACCTGCTTCTGCTTGTAACCCTCGGCGGTGAGGATGGCCTCCTGTTTGAGACCCTCCGCCCGGGCCACCCGGCTCTCGCGATCGCCCTCGGCGCGCAGGATGGCCGATCTCTTGTCACCCTCGGCCACGAGGATCTTGGCCCGGCGTTCACGCTCGGCGGTGGACTGCATCTGCATCGCCGCCTCGATCTCCGGCGGAGGGGTGATGTCCTGGAGCTCGACGCGGTTGACCTTGACGCCCCACTTGTCGGTGGCCTCGTCCAGGACGATGCGCAGCTTGTTGTTAATGAGGTCGCGGCTGATGAGGGTCTCGTCCAGGTCCAGCTCGCCCATCACGTTACGCATCGTGGTCTGGGTCAGCTTCTCGATGGCCTCGGGCAGGTTCTGGATCTCGTAGAGCGCCTTCACCGGGTCGGTGATCTGGAAGTACAGAAGGGCGTTGACCTGCATGCGGACGTTGTCCTTGGTGATCACCGACTGGGGCGGGAAATCGTACACCTGCTCGCGGAGGTCTATGCGATTCTGGGTGATGGATTGGACGTAGGTCCGTCCGCGGATGTTGCGGTGCATGCGCCAGTGCACCGTGCGGGCCTTGTCAATGAGGGGGATGATCAGGTGAAGGCCGCTCGACAGGGTCTTTCTATATTTACCCAGGCGCTCGATGATCATCACCTCGGCCTGCCGGACAACCTTAAAACCGGCAATGGCGAAGACCAAAAGGAACAGGAAAACCGCGCCCAGGGCGATGACCGTCCCGATGCTCAGACCGGCGATGTCCGCGGCGAAGCAGGTCGAGGCTGATCCTAGTACGAGGGCGGGGACCAGGTAGCGGAGTTTTAACAAATTACACCTCCGTTGGAATCACGTTTCCGGTTCTTTGGAAAATTTAATCGGGGAGGGTGCCGGGAATACCGGTTCATTCCTCCCCGTGGGGGGCGATGACGAACTTGATGCCGTCAACGGCGACGAGCTTCACCCGTTCACCGATGTCGAAGACCACGCCGTCGTCGGTGGGCCATACGGCGCCCCACTCCTCGCCGCCGACCTTGACATAGCCACGTTGATCGTAGCTAATCAGCTGGGTGACGATGGCCGTTTTGCCCACCAGGGCCTCGATGTTGGTCTTGGTGTCCTCGGCGTGGGCGACCTTCTCGGTCTTGACGAAGAACTTTCGGGTGAGGAACACGAACAGCCCGCCGCCCAGAACGAAGAAGGTGAGCTGCCAGACGACGGCCATGCCGGTCAGGGACAGGGCGGCGGTGATCATCCCCGCCACGCCGAAGGGCAGCAGGAAGAAACCGGGGACCATGATCTCGGCCACGGCCAGGAGGAAACCGGCGATCAGCCACAGATGCCATGCTTCGATCATGGACGCTCCTTGAATAGTAGGTTGTGGTCGGTGCCCGTGTCTATTATACCGGCTCGGGGCGAAAAAATCAGCTTGGGGTTACCCCTCCAACAGATCGGGCCTGAGCCTCCGCGTCCGTTCCAGGGCCCGCTCGCGGCGCCATCTTTTCACCGCCTCGTGGTCGCCGGAGAGCAGCACCTCGGGGACGCTCATCCCCAAAAACTCCGCCGGGCGTGTGTACCAGGGGCAGTCCAGGAGCCCCTCGCCCTCGAAGGAGTCCTCCAGGGCTGACTCGGCGTCGGAGAGCACCCCCGGAATCAGCCGCACCGCCGCCTCCACCGCTACCAGGGCAACCAGCTCGCCCCCGGAGAGCACGAAATCTCCCAGGGAGAGCTCCATATCCGCCAGTGTGCGCACCCGCTCGTCCACCCCCTTGTAACGACCGCAGATAAAGACGAGGTGCTCCGCCAGCGACAGCTCCCTGGCGAGGGCGTGGTCCAGGACCCGGCCGCCGGGATCGGTGAGGATCACCTTGGTTTCGTCTCCACGCAGGTCCTTCACCGCGGCGAAGAACGGCTCGGGCTTGAGAACCATCCCCGCCCCGCCGCCGCAGGGCTTGTCATCGGCCAGGTGGTGGTTCCCGCCGCAATAGTCCAGCAGATCCACCGCCTGCAGGCGGGTCAGACCCTTCGCCTGGGACCGGCCCAGGATCGAGCTCTCCAGATACGCCCCGACCGGTCCGGGGAACAGGGTGATGATGTCAACTTCGAGCACGGTTTATCTTACGGCGCGACGACGAGCTCGATGCCGTCCTCGACGTAGTACTCGTGTCCGTTGACGTTGATCGGCCCCACCGGCTGGTATCCCCAGAGGCGGAAGCTGATGCGTCCCTCGGGCGGCGCCGGGACCGCCCCCCAGTCCTCGCCGTTGACCACCGCCGCCAGGTTGGCGTCCGGGTTCTTGTTCAGGATCACGAGCTGGGAGAAGTTTTCCGGCAGATACGGCCGCACCGTGGGCAGGCCCACGTCGTGCATGGCGAAGAAGCCGTAGTCGTCCTTTAAGTGAATAATTATATGCACCGCCTGCCAGCGGGAGAAGCCGCCGGTGCGCTTCTCGGAATCCCAGCGCGGCGCAAAGCCTTCGGCGTCGGTGACCTCGGCGCCGGGACGGATGTAGAGCGGCGAGCCGAAGCCCTCCTCGGAGCGGAACTCGGCCAGGCCCAGGTACTCCACGTCGGCGGACATCTCCTTCAGCCCTACTGAAAGCTCGTTGAAGTTGAAGCCGCCCCACTCCAACACGATGTAGTCCCCGACGGCGGTGGAGCGGACGCGGAACTCCAGGATGCCGATCTCCTCGAAATGGTACAGCGCCGCCTCGTAGCTGAGCTCCGCCGTAGCGGTAAAACAGAGGACGAGGATCAGAATCGCGAGTTTCCGCATGGACCGGCTCCTCCGGGGCTTTTTTATCCAAAACTCTCCAGGTCCACGATCTTCATCCCGCCCACGGGGCCGGAGAAGAAGCTCTCGGCCAGGGCGGTCATGGTCTCGGAGACGTCGGTGGCGTAGAAGGTGTGCCCGCCGCCCGGTCCCGTGTAGTTGGCTAAACCGTTGGCGTCGAGAAGCTCCTCCACGGCGCGGGCCGTCTCCTCGGCCGAGTCTACGAGTGTAACGCCGTCCCCGACGGCCTGGGCGATGACCCCCTTCAACAGCGGGTAGTGGGTGCAGCCCAGGACCAGGGTGTCCACCCCCGCCTCGCGCAGCGGCTCCAGGTAGCTCTGGGCCACCCAGCGGGGCACGGGACCGGTCAGCCAGCCCTCCTCGGCGAGGGGGACGAGGAGCGGGCAGGGCCGCCCGTGAACCACCACCTCC
>DAOVLG010000069.1 GCA_030631385.1 Candidatus Coatesiibacteriota bacterium
ACTACGATAAAACCGGCCGGCGGGTCACCTTCGAGTACGTCCTTCTGGGCGGGTACAACGACTCGGTGGAGGACGCCCGAACGCTCGTTCGGCTCCTCTCGCGGGTGCCGCACAAGCTGAACCTGATCGCCTACAACCCGGTGGAGGGCCTACCCTTCAGGCCCCCGACCCGGGAGTCGTCAGCGGCCTTCCTGGCCGAGGCGCGCCGGGGCGCCTACGCCGCCAACATCCGTAATTCAAGAGGAACCGATATCGCCGCCGCCTGCGGGCAGTTGAGGTTGCAAGGATTAGGTTGAGCGGTGAACGGGAATGAGGGTCGATCCGTTCGGTGTCCCTAGCAAAAAAAACGCCCCGTAGGGCGTTTTTAAATAAAAATCTGTTTATTAATAATCAGGTACGTCGGTGGGTACGTCAATTACCTTTGATATTTCACCGCTTGACAGGTCCAGAGAATAGACGTCGCACCTTTGCCTGAAAATAACCCGACCGTCGCTGTCGAAGCGCCGGGCACAATCGCGATCGCCGAGATCCAAGACGGTGACCTCCTTTGTCGCCAGATCGTAAATTTTATAATTCTGTTCATAGTCCTGGTAGAGCAGCAGCCCACCGTCGGGCGAAATGTCGATTACATAGCGAAAGCCGCCGGGGATTTCCACCTCCCGCACGAGGCCGCTGGACAGTTCCACCTCCCAAAGCGTCCCTTCCCCGTAGTCACAGCAGTACGCGTAGTCGCCGTCCGGCGTTACCGCCATATGATCTGCGTCCCACGGCAGAGCGAGAACCCCTACCAGTTGGGAGTCGAGGGGGTCCAATCGGTAAATGACACGGGACGGGGGTTTCCACTTAAACTGCCTCAATAAAAGAAATACGATACCCCATTCCCCCGCATTTTCAGCAAGGTCGTAATCGAGGAATACAAGATGCTCCGACAGTGGAATGGAGCGGAGCAGTTGACCCGGTTGGATGACTAGCAAATTGAACCCGTACTCTGAGTGCTCTGAACTGATGGCGATGACCAGGTCATCACCGGCGATCAGTGGTCGTTCAGCCCACTCCGCCAGCAGCATCCGTTGCTCACCGTCACGCCAACACAGAAGCGGCACCGGGGTGCAGTCGGCTCCCCGTATGTAGCGATCGAGGACGTAGGCCGTCCGGTCGTCGGCGGCATGCACGGCGTCAACGGCCGTGTAGCTATAAACGCCCAACTGCAAGGGCTCCAGTTCGCAGGCCGTTATGGCCAGAAACGCAAACAATAGAACCGTGTATTTCATAACGAACCGTCCAGAAAGACCCAGCAAAAAAAAGTATACACCCTGAACGCCTTGATTACCACCGCGGTCCTCCCTTGCCGCGGGTATGTCGAATCGGTATAATCCTTTTTGTCAAATAGCCCGACCGGAGGATTTTCGTGGATTTCACCCTCACCGAGGAACAGGTCCGGTACCGGAATCTGATCCGCCGCTTCGCCCAGGAGCGCATCGAGCCCATCGCCCAGCAGTTGGACGAAGAGGGGCTCTACCCGATCCAGATCGTTGACGAGATGAGGCAGCTCGGGCTGTACGGGCTGACCCTTCCCCAGGAGTACGGCGGTTCCGGGGTGGATTCGGTGACCTTCTGCATCGCCCTGGAGGAGCTGGCCAAGGCGGCCGCGGGCGTGGCCGTTATCTTCGCCGTGCAGAACTCCATCGGCGCCTTCACCATCAACGAGTACGGCACCCCGGAGCAGAGGGAGGAGATCCTGCCGAAGATGGCCACCGGCGAGATTCTCACCAGCCTGGCGTTGACCGAGGAGGCCGCCGGCTCCGACGCGGGCAACATCCAGACCACGGCCATCCGCGACGGCGATCATTTCGTCCTCAACGGGAAGAAGCGCTACATCACCAACGGCAAGTACGCCAACCTGCACCTTGTGGTCGCCCTGACCAACCCCGGCCGGGGCAAGAAGGGTCTATCCTGCATCTTGGTTCCGTCCAACACCCCGGGGTTCAGTGTCTCGAGGACCATGAACCCCATGGGCCAACGTTGCAGCGACAACGCCGAGCTCGAGTTCGTAAACTGCCGCGTGCCGGCAAAGAACCTGTTGGGAAAGGAAAACCGCGGTCTCTCGATAGCGCTCCGGGCCTTCGACGGCGGACGCTTCAGCGTGGCGGCCATCGCCCTGGGCTGCGCCCAGGCGGCCTTCGAAAAGGCGCTCCAGTACGCCCAGAGGAGGGTCCAGTTCGGCCAGGCGATCATCGGCTTCCAGTCCATCGAGTTCATGCTGGCCGAGATGGGAACCCAGATCGAGGCCGCCCGCCTTTTAACCTACCGCGCTGCAGCCCTCAAGGACCAGCGGCTGACCTACACCAAGGAATCGTCCATGGCCAAGATGTTCGCCACGGAGGTGGCCGAGATGGTCTGCCATCGGGCGATCCAGATCATGGGTGGCGCCGGTTACATGAGGGAGAACGACGTCGAGCGATACTACCGCGATCAGCGGGTCTGCCAGATCTACGAGGGTACGAACCAGATCCAGCGTTGGATAATCGCCATCCACCTCATCAAGGAGTTCGGCGCCAAGTAACCCCGGATACAACCTACCCCTCACCCTGAGCAACCACCACATTTATCATAAAAATCCTATTGTGAAAACAAGGGGTTAAACCGAGCGAAGCGAGCTATGCCTCTGGCAAAACCCCTTGCCTCTGAAGCTCATTCGAAAAGGGCCGCCAAAGACGGCCCTTCTACACATCCGCGCGTTTACGGCTTACTCGGGAGCCTCTTCGTTAGCCACCGGTTCGCCGGCGGTGATCTCGTCAAAGGCGGCGCCCTTATCCGGGTCCAGGCCGTGGACCAGGGCGCTTACCGCGGCGCAGTGATCCGGGTCCTGCAACATGTCGTCGAAGTACTCCTCGACCTGCTCCTGGGTCACCATGTACCCTTCGTAGATCGGTTGAGCCGCGGGGGAGTTGGGCTCCTCGGGGTAGATGCTGATGAAGAGTTGGGCCATGAGCCCGTCGGTCATCGGCACCTCGAACGCCCCGCCCTCGAGGTAGGGAATCGCATCCAGCTCCTCCAGGAACATCTCATCGAAAGCATCCTCGGGCACCACGAGGAAGGTGAAGGCGAACGCGGCTTCTTCGTCCTTCTCCATGAGGGCCTCGTAGATCTTCTCTACCCGCTCCTCGTCCTCGGCGAGGCCCTCGATGTAGGCGTCCAGCTCGTCCTCGGTCCAGCCGTAGGAGTCCATGACCTTCTCCTCGGCCTCGTCGTCCTCGGCGGCCATGTACTCGATCCAGAAGTCAACGAAGTTCTCGTCGTTGAGCTCCTTGCCGCAGCCGACAAGGCTGATCAGGAACGCGGTGAGGACCGCCAGGAACAGAAACTTACGCATGGGTAACCTCCGTGCCGGTTTGGTGGGTCCGTCAGTTTCCGTAAGGAAGAAATCGCCAGCTTCAACGGAAAAGATTACTCCTCAAACCCGACCGTTGTCAACAGCCGCCGCCCGGGCGCCGCGGCGGCCCGTGGAAGGGCCGCCCCCACCCCATCCCCTCTCCCACCGGGAGAGTAGGGGTAAAAAAGGGCGGCCAAAACGGCCACCCCTTTAGTTCAGACTGGTCGGTTCACTAGAAATCCAGCTCCGACAGGCCGATCTCGAGTACCTTGCCGGCGAGGGCCAGACCGGCGCCGAGGTCCTTCGTGGTGATATCGGTGGTGATCTTCTCGGAACGCTCCTCATCCTCGAGCATGTCCTTGACGAAACCATCTATGTCGTCGGGGGTTAGGTCGTACTCCTTGAGAGCCGCAGCGTAGGCCTCATCGTCGTCCATCTCGTCGTAGGTATCGAGCCAGACCTCGACGAACTTGTCGTCCTCGATCTTCGCCCCGCCACAGCCGACGAAGGTCAGAACGAGCGCGGCGGTAACGAGTACCAACAGGAGCTTGCGCATTAAGCTTCCTCCAGGTTTGGACTGGGTTGGCCAGTTCCTTGGGAATCGGTAAATTCGGGGTTACCCTCTGCTCTTGAGTAAGATACCAGTGCTCATAATTATATCGGTCCCAAGCTAAAAAAACAAGGCCGCGTACACGATTCAGGTATAAAAAAGGAGGGGAAACCACTATTGTCTCCCCTTCCTTTGGATAAACCGAGCTGTACTGTACGAGGCTACTCGGTTGTTTCTTCGGTTACAGGCTCGAGGTCTTCGAGGGCCTCTTCCAGCTCACCTACGGCCCCCTCGAGCTCCTCGCTGAGCTCCTCCAGGTCTTCCTCGAGCTCCAGGTCGAAGTCATCCATGAGGTCGCCGAAGTCAGCGAAGGCCCTCTCGGGGAAGAGTGTCATCTCCAGCGCGAAGGAGGCGTCCTCGTCCTTCTCTTCGATAGCCTCTATGACGGCGTCGGCGCGCTCCTCGTCCTCCATCAGCTCATCGAAGTACTTATCGAGGTCTTCGCCGCTCCAGCCGTAGTCATCGGCGATTTTCTCGGCGTCCTCGACGCTCTCGACGTTGAAAATATCTACCCAGTAGTCAACGAAGTTATCATCGTTGAGCTCCTTGCCGCAACCGGTAAAGAAAAGACCGATGGCGGCTACCAAAGCGAGGAGTAGGAATTTCCTCATGCATACCCTCCAGGTTGGGCCGGCATCGCCGGCTTGGTAAACTAAGTTCGTTAGCATTCTACCCTAGCGCGAGCCGTTCCGCAAGAAAAAATGGCACAATGCTGTTTATCTCTAACTTTTTCAATTAGATACAACTCGATCTCACCGGGTTGATCGGGCCTTTTCAAGGGAACCAGGGGTATTTTCCCACCCACTCATTTATCGGGAACCTCGTTCCCTTCTGCAACCGCGTCATCGGTGATGTCGCCGCTTGCGTCCTCCGCGCCTCCATCTTCAGGGGACCCTTCGCTTTCCGCTTGCACCTCAGGTACGGACTCTTCCTCCTCGGCAGGCTTCTCGATCGGCGCCGGTTCGACGACCTCATCCTCCTCATCTCCGGTTTCAGCGGGTGGGGTTTCATCCGACGGAACGTCGTCCTTAGCTTCAGCGGGCTCAGATTTCTCCGCAACCGCTAGCGGCTCTAAATCCTCATCGTCCGGGGTTGGCTCGGGTTCGATCTCCGAGAGAGACCCCGCCTCCTGGTGTCTGATGAGCCGCTGCATAATCGGATCGTTCTCGGGACCGATGCCCATATCGGCGTTGTATGCCTTGAGCGAAAGGTTGACCTTGCGCTCCTCCCGGTTGATGTTGATCACCTTACAGGTCAGGTGCTCACCGATTTCCAGGATATCCTCTACGTTGGTGACGTGGGCTTCCACGATCTCGGAGATGTGCAAGAGGGCCTCGATGCCGCTGGAGAGCTCGATGATGGCGCCGAAGCGGGCCATGCGGACAACGCTGCCCTCCACGTAGGCTCCCTCAAAGATGTAATCCTCGATATGCTCCCAGGGGTCTTCGACGAGCTGCTTCATCCCCAGGGAGATGCGCCGGTTCTCGGTGTCCACGTTGAGGACCAACACCTCGATCTCGTCCCCCCGTTGAACGATCTCGGAGGGGTGGCGCACCCGGCGTACCCAGCTCATGTCGCTGATATGTACCAGGCCGTCAATGCCCTCGTCCACCTCGACGAAGGCGCCGAAATCGGTGATGTTACGCACGCGTCCAACCAGGCGGGTCCCGCGGGGGAAATTCGCGGCTATGGTCTCCCAGGGATCCTCCTCGGTCTGTTTCAAACCGAGGCTGATGCGCTGCTTCTCGGTGTCCAGATTGAGCACCTTAACGTTGACCAGCTCACCGATCGAAAGTATCTGGGATGGGTGGCGGATACGCTGGGTCCAGCTCATCTCGGAGATGTGGATCAGTCCTTCGATGCCGTCCTCGATCTCGACGAAGGCACCGTAGTCGGTCATGTTGACGACCTTCCCACGGATGATGGTTCCCTCGGGGTACTTCTGCGCGGCGTCCTTCCAGGGATGAGGGGTGAGCTGCTTCAACCCCAGAGAGACCCGTTCGCGCTCACGGTCGAAGCTCAACACCAGCACCTTGATCCGGTCTCCTATCTGGAGCATGTCGCCGGGATTACTTATCCTTCCCCAACTCATGTCGGTAATGTGTAACAGGCCGTCTATCCCGCCCAGGTCAATGAAGGCGCCGAAATCGGTGATGTTCTTGACCTCGCCCTCGCGGATTTGTCCATCCTCCAGTTCGGCGACAAGCTCCGTCTTCAGCTTCTCGCGACGCTCCTGGAGCACCACCTTCCTGGAGAGGACAATGTTCCGACGTCGGCGGTTGATCTTCAGGATCCTCATCTCGAGGGTCTTACCAACGAGGGAGTCCAGATCACGCACCGGCCTCAGCGCCACCTGGCTGGCCGGGAGGAATCCCCGGGCGCCGATGTCCACCTCCAGACCACCCTTGATCCGGGTGACCACCTTGCCCTCGATGACCTCCTCATTCTCGAAGGCGGTCCTGATCCTTTCCCAGGTTTTGGCGAAGTCGGCCTTCTCCTTAGAAAGAACTATGATCCCGTCCTGGTCCTCCTTCTTCTCCAGGTAAACGTCTACCTCGTCGCCGATGTTGATCTCGGCGTCGGGGCCGAACTCCTTCCGGTCAATGGGACCCTCAGATTTGTATCCCACATCAACCAGGATCTCGTCACCGGAGACACCGACCACCACGCCGCGAACTACCTCACCCTCCTTTAAATCGGCCAGGGTATCCTCGTAGACCGCCATGAGTTGTTCCATAGTGGCGGTTGCTTCATCGAACCCTTCTACGGAAGGCTTGGCATCTTCGGGCCCGGCCTCAGCGGTGGTCTCCTCCACCGACAGCGGCTGATCTGCGCCGGGTTCCTGTTCCTCGGGTTGATCTTCGTTGGCGGCCTCCGCCTCGGGGCGGGCATTGTCAGGGGCTTCCGTCTCCGGCTCGGCTGGAGTTACTTCGGGTTTAAGGTCGTCGTCTTCTGGCATAAATATCTGTTCCCTCTTAACGGCACGTAGTGCCGCACCAACTGCACCGGGGGTGTGTAACCCCGATGGGCTGTGGCCCGCAGGCCTGGAAAGCGTACGAAAACCACCGGATTAACCGGCGTAGAAATAGGACCTTAGCATAAGGGGGGGGCAAATAAAAGGGAAAAAACCGAGCGAGCAGCACCTACAAAGCATGCAGGATTCCCCACACTTCGTGAAAAATGGTTGGCTCTGAATTATCAACCCATTGCGCAACTCGAGCCCGCGACAGGTGAAGCACGGCTCTTAACCAGCACGAAATGGGAAGAAGGTCATGTAATTATTTTTTTTAAATAAATTGCATTTAGGGGTTGACAAGGATTTCACCTCTCAACTAACATACAATTGTGGGGATAAGTGGGGAGAAATGGGTTACAACCTTCGGGTCCGAAGGCAACAATCCTATTCCCACCTTCGGTTATTCACCAGTAAACACAACTAACAAACCATGTTCCTCGGCCGTTTCTCATACAACCTCGACGAGAAGGGCCGCCTCGTAAAGCCGATAAATTACAGCGCCCTGGACTGGCAGATAGACCAGTTCTACAGGGACCGCATAAAGTTCTACCTGGTGAACCCGCTCTTTGTCTATGAAAGGGGCCGAAATCTGTACTCTGATATC
>DAOVLG010000175.1 GCA_030631385.1 Candidatus Coatesiibacteriota bacterium
CCAGGCTGACCACCCCGGCGAAGATGCCGACCAGAAGCTGGGCTGACCAGCGGCCGATCGCTTTTACAGTCTCGTTCACTTATCCGATGCCCAATTGCAGAGGGAGTATGTATTGTACCTGATTTGGCGCACCGGAGGGAACGGAGCAACCCACCCTTGAAAAGTTCCCCATATTGTTGAGATGCTATATCATTAGTGCTGTAATTATCTATGCACGGGCTGGGTAATATGCGGCCCGTCTCGGGAAAATCAGAGGACAGACCAGGACATGGCGCCGCACACCGCCACCGCCGACGATGCGTCCTGGGATTCGGGTACCCTTAACCATCGCGAGTCCTGGTTCCACACCTTCGAGACCGAGGGTGTATGGGCCTACCACAGCGACATCCACCCCTCGATGACCGGAACCATCACCCTGGAGTCCGACTCCAACGGTACGGAGAAGTTTAGCTGGGGTGAGATTAAAACCTTGTTCGAATAGGGGGTGGGTAAACCTCCTTTTTCACCTTTTCGCCGACCCCGACGCTACCCGAGGAACCGGTTCCCCTCCCCGGGCCGAGGCTGGCGCCGGGGCCCTTTCTCTGCTATAATGGCAATGTGCAACGATGTTATTCGACGGAGGATACGTTGCGGGTGCCCCTCCTGCCTCTTTTTCTGTGTGTCTCCACCCTGGCCATGCCCGGTATGCCCCCCGAGCTCTACGATTTCTACGAACTTCCCCGACCGGTCAACCTCGTCGAACCGACGCGTCCCACGGGGGTTGACCAGCCCTCCCCGGTTCCTCCAGCCGCTAACCAGACGATAAGGCCCCTCGTGCTCCTGGTTGATTTCGACGACAGGCAGGCGGACAAGGACATCCACCCTTGAGTACGGGAAGATCATCTTCCGCCGCAACCAGGAGCCGGGTACCTTCACCGATTACTGGGACGAGGTGACCGGCAGCCGGGCGAGGATCGTGGGCGACGAGGAAACCGACGTGGATTCGGGCGGTTACCATGTGGGCCACGGCAAATTCACCGTCATCCGCTAACGATAAGGCTCGTAGCAAAAAGAAGAAAAGGATAGTACAAGATGTCAGAAAAACCAGTTAAGCAGTTATTAACGGATATTGAAGATTTTTCTAGAAAAACCCAATTATCCAAGAGAGAAATAGCGGATAAGCTAAATATTCCTTTTAACACATTTAGGAAGTGGTTCCAAAAGGGTACTGTTTTACATAAACCATCTAGTAAGTATGTTAAAATAATAAATGATTTTCTTTACAATCAAAGAATAAAACGGAAGATAGAAAAAATCAAGTATCTCTTACTACTTCTAGAAGATGAGCTAAGACTCTTTCGAGACGGTTCAAAAGAATCTAGAGACATCTTTCGTGAAGAATTGGATCCCAGTGATATAGGTTATATCTCGAGTCTTCTTGTTATGCTTGGTGATGAAGATGGTTTTAAAAGGTGGTGTATATTTACTACCAACAAGTTTAACTTTTTCAGGAGTAAGGAAAGATGAGGAAAGTACCTATTAAGCTACATACTGCGAGCGCTCTTAAGTGGTTAGGAAGTCTTTATAGAAATCCTGCCGAGGCCATTAAGGAACATATAACCAATGCAGTTGATGAACATTTAAAGGCACAAAGAGCTGGCCAAGCATTACCAATTTGTGAAGTAACTTTCAAATTGGAGAAGGAAAGAATAACAATTTGTTATCCTTATGGTATGTCTGAAAAAGAGTTCGAAAGCGCGCTTCAACGAGTAGCTGATTCCGTAAAAAAAGAGGATATTGAACAGATAGGTGAACTTGGAATCGGTATGTTTAGTTTTATTCAAATTGGTAAGAAATGCACGTTCTTCTCAAAGAAAGACCAAGACACCCAAACTATAAGAGTGACTCTAAAGGAGGACTTTGATATATATGAATTGGATATGGCACGGAAAAGAGAAGATTTAGGTAAACCTGGAATTAAGATCATTATATCTAATTTAAAGCTTGATCCTACAAAGTCAAGAGGGCCACTCTCTCCCGAGAGACTCAAAAAAGTATTTGCGAAAATGTATGATTCGTACCTGAAGGATGGATGGCTTAGCATCGTTATTAATCAGAAAGGTAAAAAATATTCAGTAGAGCCGTTACAAATAAAACTACCCAGAGTAGGTGAGGCTTTTAAAAACTATCCATTAACAAGGGATCGAGATAAAACTCTTTCCCTAGAATTATATTTCGAACCCTCTGGAAACGGTAAAGTAAGCATGCGACACAAAGGTGTTGTAATTGTAGATGATATTAAGACAATGCAGGCATATAGTTTAGAGGAAAGCGTTTATGCAAATGGTGATTTAATGGGATTTATTGATGCCGATTTCTTAAATCCTTTACCGTCCAGAACCGGTTTTGAACAAAATAACGATTGGATGAATTTACTTGATGAACTATACATAATTGGTTCAACAATTGAAGCAGAGGTTGAAGATTTTAAACAGGACGAAGCAGAGAAAAGATTGACTGAGATTCAGAAGAAAGTCATTGAATTGGCCAATGAAATTTTATATTCAGAGGAGTTTAAAGACCTTGAACTGTTAGAGGGATTAGGTAAAAAACCCCGTGAACCAAAATATCCTCCTAATGGTTTTGATTTTGTACCCTCATCGGTTAGGATAGAACAAGGTAAAATTCGGACACTTCCCCTAAAAGCTTTTGTACCTGATAAGGTCCCTGATAATAGTGTTGTTAAGCTTTACGTAAATGATGATTCAGTGGAATTAAAATCAGCGGATAGAATAATTCTAAAAGCATCAGAAGTAAATGAAGATGGATTAGTTTCGGTATCTGTCTCTCTATTGGGCAAATCAAAGACCGTTAATTATGCTTTATTAACAGCAATAACCGGTAAATTAAAAGCTGAAGCTCGCATAAGAGTAGCTGAAGCTATACAAACGAGAGAACCTAAAGGACCTGGAAAAGAAAAAGAAGGCTCGCGAATTAACTATGTTGAAAAATCTTTTGAGGAGGGTCCTAAGAAACACAGTCGGTATATGTCAGAATCAAGACAAATTGAGATAAATAAGCTCAATGATGATTTCAAACAAGAGGTAACCAACGGAACAGAACAGACCCAAATTGCTTATGCAGCCCTTATGATTGGTAAGGAAACAATTGCTTTCAATGATAAACGGGGGGGTGTTGACGAGTTCCTTGAAAAATTACTGACTTTTCATTTTATACTAAAAAATAAACTGGGCAAATTAACTTCACGTAAAAGAAAGAAATTTCGCAAACGACCTAAAAGTGGTAGTTAATTAACTGTGAGGTGTATGCGTAGAATCTTACTGATCGGTCTTTTTCTGCTGAACCTGGTCGGTGCCGGCGGACCGGGCACCGCGGGGGCGGATTTCCTCCGCTTGGGGATAGGCGCCCGCCCCATGGCGCTGGCCGGAGCCTACACCGCCACCGCCGACGACGTCTTCGGCATGGCGATCAACCCCGCCGGGATGGCCCAGATCATCAACGCCGAGTTGGGCTCTTACTACGCCAACATCATCGGTGACGTACACCACGGCTGGATCGGGTTCAACCAGGATGTGAACGAAACCTGGAGCTACGGTGTTGAGATGAACATGCTCTACACCTCCGAGATCCGGCGCGATTCATACGGCGATCCCACCGGCACCTACACCGTCGCCCTGGGCACCCTGGGCGGGGCCATCTCCATGGAGCCCATCCGGGGTTTTTCCTTGGGGATCAGCGGACGCTACGTCATGCAGAAGTACGATGGCGAGGTCGGGCACGGCTTCGCCGGTGATTTCGGCATCCTCTACCACACCCGTTTCAACGGCCTCCGCGCCGGCTACGATATCCTGGGGGAGTTCGACTCCTGGTCGGGTGTTACCTTGGGGATCGGTCTGGCCGCCCTGTCGGGTCTGATGATGGGCGAACTGGATTACGCCTTCGTTCCCCAGTTGCCCATGGGGTACGTCCACCGGGTCAGCTACACGCTGAAGTTCTAGTCTCCGATGACGATGTTTAACCCGGTCGGGCGGTTCCCCCGCGGGACCCTTTTTTGTTAATATCCCGGAGTCGTGATATACTGCTCGGACCTGTTATCTTCCGAACTGCTTCTTTCCACAGAGCTTAGAGGAAGCCTTGATGAAAAAGAGAAACCATCTCTTCACCTCTGAATCCGTGACCGAGGGACACCCGGACAAGGTGGCCGATCAGATCTCCGATGGTGTTCTCGATGCCGCCTTCGAGCAGGATATAAACTCCCGCGTGGCCTGCGAGACCCTGGTCACCACGGGACTGGCCATCGTCACCGGCGAGATAACCACCAGGGGATACATTGACATTCCCAGGATCGTGCGCGATACGGTGAAGCAAATCGGCTATACCGACGCCCGGATGGGGTTCGATTACCAGTCCATCGGGATTCTCTCGGCCATTGATCCCCAGTCCCCGGACATCGCCCTGGGTGTTGACGAGACGGCCGGCTGGGAGCAGGGAGCCGGCGACCAGGGGCTGATGTTCGGCTTCGCCACCACCGAAACCCCGGAGCTGATGCCTCTGACCGTGTCTCTGGCCCACAGGCTGGCGATGCGGTTGGCGAAGGTTCGGAAGGAGAACATCGTTCCCCACCTGCGTCCCGACGGCAAGACCCAGGTCACGGTGGAGTATTCCGACGGCAGGCCGCAGCGGGTGAAGACCGTCGTCATCGCCGCCCAGCACGACGAGGAGGTCACGCCCGAGAAACTGGTGCAAGGAATCAGGACCGAGGTGATCGCCAAGATCATCCAGCCGGAGTGGCTGGATGATAAGACGGAGTACCACATCAACGGCACGGGGAAGTTCATCCTCGGCGGTCCGCAGGCCGATGCCGGTCTCACCGGGCGGAAGATCATCGTGGACACCTACGGAGGCCACGGCGCCCACGGCGGGGGCTGTTTTTCCGGGAAAGACCCCTCCAAGGTGGACCGCTCGGCCAGCTACATGGCCCGCTACATCGCAAAAAATATCGTCGCCGCCGGGTTGGCCGAGCAGCTCGAGCTCCAGTTGGCCTACTGTATCGGGGTGGCCCAGCCGGTCAGCATCCTCATCGAGACCTTCGGCACCGCTCAGACTGATGAGTTGGCCATCGA
>DAOVLG010000216.1 GCA_030631385.1 Candidatus Coatesiibacteriota bacterium
GCCCTGATAAACGAATGGGATCCGAAGCAGAGCTCGGCCGGAGTCTGGTACGCGACCATGGATCTCGAGGAGCAGCTGCCGTGAGAGCACTCGCTTCCGTCATCGTCGAGAAGAAGAACCTCATTTCCCCGGAGTTCATGGGGCCCTGGATGTGGGGATGGGAGGGATGGCGGGACGACTCCCAGGTCGTCCGCTACACCAGCGACGTCCGGGACGTGACCCTCGCCGGCCTGGTCTTTTCCAGGAGAGCGATGAACGTCGAGCCCCCCGAGACCGACGCGGGGGGATCCACCATCAGCTTCAAGGTCACTGTCGAGAACACGGGCCGGCTCATCACATCCTACCTCGAGGCCGGGGAGTTGAAGGGAATGCCCTGCGCCCTGTACCGGATGCACGCGGACCACCTCGATGCTCTGGACAAGGCCGTGATCTGGCGTGCGAGGATCATCGACGTTACCGGGGATGACAGGGATATCTCGTTCAGTTGCGGGCTCTTTGATCTCACCGGGGTCCAGATCCCCGGGGGGAAATGGAACCGGACCCGTTGCCACCACAAATACTCGGCGCCCGGGAACCGGAACGACGTCTGCGCCTACGCTGGAGCATTGCCGACATGCAAGAAGGATCTGGCGGATTGCATAGCCCACGGGAACAAGGAAAGGTTTGGGGCCTTCCCGGGTATGCCCGTTCGGAGAATCTGAACCTCGACGACCTCGTGGGGGTTCCTTACCTCCGGGGGGGGAGGGATCCGAAGGAGGGCCTGGACTGCGTCGGGCTCAAGATCGAGTTCTGGCGACGGATGGGGTTCGAGATCGCGGACCCGTTCGAGAACCACTGCACGGTCGAGGGAGAATTCGTCGAGGTCGAGACCCGGAAGTTCGGCGATTCGCTCTGCGTGGACCTACGAGGGGATGGCCTCGAGGAGCACGTCGCGGTCTATCTCGGAATGGGGCTCTGCATCCACATCCATCTGTCCCGGGGAGTCGAGGTGATTCCGGTTCGGCACCTGGAGGGAAAGATCGTCGCGGTAATGAGGAAGACGGAGTTTGCTCAAGCTTATTGAAAAGTCCGGGCCGTGGGGGATCCGGAAGAAGACCCTCGAGGTGCCCCTGATTGACGGGGGGACCATCTGGGATTACATCCCGGATCGGTTCCAGCGCCTCGAGGTGGTCTCCGTTATCCTGAACGGCGAGCCCAAATTCGACGAAGAGCTTCGGTCCATGGTGATCCAGGACGGGGATGAGCTGGTCCTCGCCCCTTACTGCGGGATCATCGGGTTCGTCATCTCCGTGATGCTCCAGATGTTCAGCTGGAGCTTAAAGATCCACGAGCAAGAAGCCTTGAAGATGAATCGGCGACATGCTCGGGTCGGGAATTCCTATGCCTTTGAGACCATGCAGCTCCAGAGCGAGGAAGGCCTGCCGATTCCCATAGTAGACGGGGAGATGAGGGTACCCGGCCAAATCCTCCAGCACTTCACCGAGCAGTTTTCCGAAGGGGTAGACAAGCTCAACCTGCTGATCGGCCACTGCTGGGGGCCGGTCGAGGCGGTGAATCCGAACGGATCCGGGGATGCCCACGTGGACGGGAATCTATTTTCGAGCTATTCCATCCAGCCGATAGCCACCCGGGTCGGGACGCTGAACGACGTGCCGATCATAGGTTTTGACAAGACGGTCGCCACCTCTGCCATGAGCGTTCAGCTTTCTCGTGGGAGCTCTGTGATCGTGGGCGGGACGGCCCCCGCGGAGTTCTTCCGGCTCAAGGTCACCTTCATCACCGGGATCTACGAGATTGACAACGACGGGCATTTCCACTCGTGTCGGTTCGTCTGCCGGTTGAGATACCGGACCACGGCCGGCCCGGGGGCATGGTCGGCCTGGTTCCGCCCCACGGGCCCCCCCTTCGAGGCTCAATGGCCCGGGAGCTACCACCGCCGCAGATCGACGCCGGTCTCCATCTTCTTCGGCCTGACCTTCCCTTCTCTGGATACTTACGACGTCGAGATCGACCGTGATCAGGGGACGGGACATGACGGGAACAACCAGATCATCGATGCGTACGTGAAGGAGTACCAGCAGTTCCAGAACGACTTCCTCCGCTATCCATTCATCGCGAAGTCCTACGTCGAGATGATCGCCACCGAACAGATGAGCGGGAACATCCCGGACATCACCTCCCTCGTCCGGGGCAGGAAACCGATGCTCCTGACCAGCGCGACGGCGGCCTCCGCCCCGGCGTGGACGAAGAATCCCGCCCAGCTGATGGTGGACAAAATCTTCAACTGGATGTTCGGCGGGGCCTCGCGGGTGGACCAGAGGCTCCAGCTGACCCTTTCCGGGGTCTCCGGGGGACCGTACACGGTGGGAGAACTCGTCCTCGGGCCTGTGGTTGCAGACGGCTACCAGTTCAGAGGATTCGTAAGGGCATGGAATAATTCAACTTCCGAGATGCTGGTGGAAAGCAGGAGAGGCCTTCCCTACGGAATCCTGACCGGCCAGACCTCTGCTGCCACAGGAACGGTTGCCTCGATCGACGAGACCTACGGGGTGGACCTCGCCTCCTTCTGGAGCTATGCCCAGAGATGTGACGAATGGGTCCCGGACGGCTCGACTCCGACGACTGTGAACACGGACTCCCCCGCAACAGGGAACATCGTTTACATCGTCAGCACGGCGGGAATGGCGATCGGGAATCGGATTACCATCGATTACGAGGGCCCGAAGCAGGAAGACCAGGAGATCGCAAATCTGCTGACGGGTCCGGTCCGAATCCAGATCGTGGGAACGCTGGCGAATACGCATCTTGCGACCGACGCCGCAGAAGTCTCAGTCGCGGAGAGGCGCCACGAATTCGACCACATCTGGGACGGCCAGGAGGACCTGCGGACCTGTCTCGACCGATATGCGCGGACCTCCCAGGCTTTCATGGTTTACGAGCCCGTGATCCGGGTCGTCCCGTACAAGCTCGAGACCCCGACCCGCGTGATCTGCCGGGGGAACACGGGGCTGAAAAGCTTCAAGATCAGCTACGGCTCCGGACCGAAGAACCGCGCGAACCGGGTGATCGCGAAGTTCCGGGACCGGACCATCGATTACAACTTCAACTGGGCCCAGATCGACTTGCCGGAGCTCGTGAACAACCCCGACCTCGAGATCATCGAGGAGAATTGGGAATTTTTCGGCAAGACCCGGGCCTCGGAAGTCAACCGTCAACTCTGGTTCAGGGCGAAAAGAAACTTTTACGTCGGGAAGGCAATCCAGCTCGTCCTTGGCCCGGACCATCTCGGGGTCCAGGTCGGCGACGACGCGTACCTCCAGAACGATACCCCGGGGATTGGGCTTGATGGGGGCCGGGTCGTCTCCGGGACGGCCAACTCGGTCCTCCTGGACCGTCCCCTGACGGTTCCCGCGGGCACCCACTTCCTCCGAATCCAGCGGAAGGACGACACGCAGCAGTCCCTCCAGATCACGAATCCCCCCGGGGAGTGGAAACTCATCACGGTCTCGGGCGCGTTTTCACCGGCGCCGGTCAATCATGATCTCTGGGCGGCCGGGGCACTCGGCCTCTTCCGCTGCATGGGGGTCAAGCCGAACGAGGACGGCGACGCGGTCACTCTCTGGGAAGAGGACGCCGAGGGGTTCTACACGGACAAGTACGGAGTCGTCCCGACCTTTACGCCCACGACCCTCCCGGACCCGAACGAGATCCCCCCCCCCGTCGAGGACATCCGGCTTCTCGAGGGAGTGGCGAGGCTTCCCGGGGGCCAGCTCCAGCACTACATCGACGTGTCCTTCCATGCACCGGTCCACAATAATTACTCATACGCCGAGGTTTGGCTGAAGGAGCGATGCGCCCGCTCCCAGAGGGCAGGGAAGAACGACTTCACTGCCGGCCAGGGGACGTCCCCGGTCGAGTTTAGCGGTCCGCAGGGGGTCTGGGCCGGACTGATCGGCACCACGAAAACGGTCATCGTGGCCGACACCGCCAACCATCGGGTCCTCGGCCTCGACGAGAACCTCGCGTACCTCTGGCATATTGGGACGACGGGAACCCCGGGCGACACCAGCGCACTCCTCCGTTTCCCCCGGGACGTGTCCTGCGACGGGAATTACATCTACATCGCCGACACGCAGAACCACAAAATCAAGGTCTACAACGCGAGCACGCAGGCCTGGGTTTCGACCTTCGGGGTCCGGGGGAGCGCGAACGGGCAGTTCATCTCCCCGAGCGGCATCGCCTCGCTGGCCGGGGACAACGTGGTCCACGTCGCGGACACTTACAACAACCGGATCCAGAGGCTGACCGTGGTTGCAGGAGTCCTCACCTTCAACCTCGCCATCGGCACGAGCGGATCCGGGAACGACCAGTTCGTCGCCCCGTAC
>DAOVLG010000281.1 GCA_030631385.1 Candidatus Coatesiibacteriota bacterium
CCAAGGAAACCGCGGAGGTAGCCGAACCCACCGAGGAGTATGCCGTTCCCGCCTTCGATTCCTCGATGCCCGGTCCCGTCGAGGCCGTGGAAGCGACCGAGGAGGCCTACGCGGTCCCGGCCTTCGATTCGAGCGAAGCTCCCCCGGCGGTGGAGGAACCGCTCAGGCCGGTCGAAGTCACTCCCGCCGCCGTATCGGTTCCGGTAAGCGTCGCTGAAAACTTTATCATCCTCGAGGTCGAGGGTATGGAGCTCCGCCTCAGACGGCGCAACATCTCCCTCCGCGAAGCGATCTCCATCTTCGAGGTCGCCGCCGAGGAGTGCAGGAAGCTGATCGAGGAGTAGACGCCCGTCCAGGAAGGTGGATGTGGGGCGCAGATCGTTGCGCCCCAATCTAAAAGGTTAAATCGAATCTCCCCAGGTATTGCCTGTTCCAACGAGTATCCCTTGATCTTCAACAAGATCCACCCCCGTTACATCGCCCTCGACCTGGGTACAACCAGCACCCTGATCTACCTTGAGGGGCAGGGTGTGGTAGTTAACGAGCCTTCGGTGATCGCCGTCAACGAGCGCGGTCAGATCGAGGCGCTGGGGCACGCGGCCAAGAAGATGTTGGGACGCACACCGCCGAACATCCGCGCCATCCGGCCCATGGAGGACGGTGTAATCACCGATTACGAGACCGCCGAGCTCATGCTGAAGGCCCTCTTGCGCCAGGCGCTAAAGGGTGCGTCCGTGGTGAAGCCGAGAGCTCTGTGCTGTGTTCCATCGGGGATCACCGAGGTCGAAAAACGGGCGGTCCGCGACTCGGTCAAGAACGCCGGGGTACGGGAAATATATATGATCGAAGAGCTCATCGCCGCAGCGGTAGGCATGCAGTTACCCATCGAGGAGAGCACCGGTTCCATCGTGGTTGACGTCGGCGGTGGAACCACCGAGGTCGCCGTGATGAGTCTGGGCGGGGTGGTGGTTTCGGAGTCGCAGAAGATCGGCGGAAACGTCATGGACCAGGCGGTGGACCGTTACCTCCGCAGTCATTACAACATCTTCGTGGGTGAGCAGATCTGTGAACAGATCAAGATGCAAATCGGCTCCGCCGTGCCCTTGGAGGAGGAGGAAACCTTTGCGGTCAAGGGACGGAACATGCTCAACGGTACTCCGATCACGGTTAACGTCAGCTCCACCGAGATCCGCGATGCGCTCCGCGAGTGCATCATGGGTGTGATAGGCGCCGTCCGCACAACCCTTGAGAAAACCCCGCCGGAGCTGGCCTCCGATATCGTAAGCGCCGGAATCAACATGACCGGAGGAGGTTCACTCTTAAAGCGCCTGGACGACGCCATCACCCAGGAGACGAACCTGTTGGTCCACCGTGCCGCCTCGCCCCTGACCACCATCATCGAGGGGCTCGGAATGATCCTGGGCGACTTTCGCCGCTACCGGAAGCTCTTCAACCTCTACCCAACCTAGGGGGTCTGGGACCCCTTTGCCATCGGAGATTGGAGACTGGAGATGGATGACAAGGGGCTTGAGCCCCTTGTTTCAGTGAGGACGGGGGTGGCGGGGGAAAGGCTGTGCTATAATCCTGGCCGTTATACGGTCCGTAATGCCGCTAACCGGCTTGGTTCTCGAGGAATATAGCCATCACCGGTATAGGGAAAGTCTTGGATCGCGAAGGGGTGCGTTGGAGCCTGACCGTTCTTGGTTTGGTCGTCGTCGTCGCGGGCTCTACCCTGCTGCGGCGCTCGCTCTGGGGTGATGATCCCCTGATGGTCTCCGACGCCGCCTTCCGCTACCGCCTGGCCCGTCAGTACGCTCAGGGCGAGTCACCGCCCGAGACCGACCCCATGGTAATCCCCCCCGAGGGACAGCCGATTCACGACGATTTTCTCCTGCTGGAAGACGCTCTCGTCGGCTGGACATATGATCTCTTCCACCCGACATTCGACGAGCACTCATTCGACGCCCACCTTGCTCTTTGGGTAAGCCTGGTCAGCTCTCTCGGTGCGGCATCGGTTTTTCTCCTCGGTTACGCCGTCTGGAGGAGGCGGGACGTGGCCTTGGCTGCGGCCTTCATCGCCGCCTTTGCCGTGGCCTCGGTGGACCGAACGGTCAACGTGTACCTCCGGGAACACCTCGCCCTACCCTTCATCTTACTCGGCTGGGCGGGGATGGTCGGCGCTCTGAACCGATCATCCGACGGGCCGTCTATTAAGAGGTGCATACCCTGGCTGGTCGCCTGCGGCCTGGGGTGGGGTGTGGCGCTGACCGCCTGGCACCTCTCCGGCTTCGTCCTCACCGTTACGGCCGTTATCGGAGCGTTTTATCTGGTTTGGCGCAAGCAGTGGCGTTCCGTGGGCTGGGTGTCGGTCGTCCTGGGAGCCGTTACCCTCTTCGTTGGGCTGACCGTGCCCGCGTTGAGGGGCAAGGGGTTCTACCTCTCACCGGCGGTGTGTCTTTTTTGTTCGGTCGCCCTCGTATCACTGGTTCCCAGCTTTCGGCGTGTGTTGGAACCGCGGAGATGGCGGGTCGCCCTGGCGGTCATCGGAGGTTCGGTCGTTCTGTTCATCGTTGGCCGGTTTCTGGGAGTCGGCCACGGGGGGCAGTTCGGCCACGTCTACTCCCTTCTCTGGGCTAAAGTCGTCCATCTCGGTGGTAAGCCGGCTGATCCGGTGGTGATGTCCTGGATAAGCCGCGCGCTCTGGTCCGGTCCCTTCGATGGCCCGACCCTTTCCGGCCTAATGTACTCGAACTGGCTCCTGTTACCCCTGGGGATCTTCGGTGGAGCGGTTACGTTCAGGGCCTGGCGCCGGGGTGAGATACCCGAAAGCGCCATCGTATTTTTGGGGCTGACCGTTGCGCTTCTGCTCGGTTTCCTCTTCTTCCGCAGGCTCGAGATCCTCCTCGCACCGCTCCTCGCCCTGGCCGCGGTGGGACTCTTGAGTCGAAAAAGCTCCTGGCGCAACCTCCCCCTGATGATCGGCTTGTTTGGACTCGGTTTTTTCAACGTGTACCAATCGGCTCGACTGATGGAAGATAATCCGGTGCGCCGCGTTGTCACCAAACTTGCCGAACGTCCCCGAGCGTGGCCCCACGACATCGGCGATGAACTGCGAATTATAATATCCTGGCTCCGGGAGAACACGCCCCCGGATGCCGTGCTAGCCGCACGGTACAACATCGCTCCCATGCTCCTGGCCTACGCCGAGCGTCCCATCGCCCTGCACTCGATCTGGGAATCTCCCGAAATCCGCGAGCGGGCGCGGCGGTTCACCCTCGGCCAGTTCGGGAGCGAGGATGATTTCTACGGCTTACTCTCGCAGTGGGGGGTGGACTACCTGGTCGTGAGCGCCGCC
>DAOVLG010000540.1 GCA_030631385.1 Candidatus Coatesiibacteriota bacterium
ACGCACGCATCCAAAACGTAGGGGCGGGGCTCTGCCCCCGCCCGCCGTAATTACCCAACCGTAGGGCGGGGATTCCTATCCCCGCCGTTTCTGATTTGATGGCTGTTTTTCGTAGGGGCGGGGCTCTGCCCCCGCCCGCAGGAGGGTCTGGAGACCCTCGCCTACGTCAAACGGACGTAGCGCGGCCCCTCCACGGGCCGCCAGCGCTGGGCGCTGGACCCCGGTTCCGCGAGGAAAGGTCCAGGTATTCGAGAATTATTCCCCGCGAGCGAACCCTTATAAACGGACGTAGCGCGGCCCCTCTGCGGGCCGCCCTGTATTAAGGCGGGGCGTAGAAACCCCGCGCTACATGACCCCACACCCTGACCCGTGGGCGACTGCCCATCCCCAAAGGGGCGAGGGGATTATTGTGCAAGGCTGACCGTGGACGGTCGCCTATCGGAACCACTTCGAGGGGTAAGCGAACAGGCGGTCCGGGATGCTCACGGCGGGCCGACGCGGTTGCCTGTGGCGTCCGGGCCGGGGATGTTATAAAATCAGCCCTCACAGGGGAGAGATAAATGCTGTTGCTCACCCGTAAAAGACCGATCTTCAAATCGGGCCAGAGCAAGTCCGCCTATCCGGGGGTCGCTTTCACCTGCGTTATCAGTGATCCCGAGCCTCCGGAAAGGTTGAACCATGAGCGCGATTAAAAACGAACTTGACCGCATCCTCTTCGGCCTGGTGGACTGCATCACGTTCGAGGAGCTACAGAAGCGTCTTAAGAAGCGCCGAGCGGAAGGGAAGCCCTTGCGGTTGAAGCTTGGCGCCGACCCCAGCGCGCCGGACATCCACCTCGGCCATTCGGTCCCCCTGCGCAAGCTGCGGCAGATGCAACAGATGGGCCACCACGTGGACTTCGTCATCGGCGACTTCACCGGGATGATCGGCGATCCCACCGGACGCAGCAAGACCCGCCCCTCCCTCAGCCGGGAGGAGATCGAAAAGAACGCCAAGACTTACGAGGAGCAGGTCTTCAAGATTCTCCTCCCGGAGAAGACGACGATCCGGTTCAAC
>DAOVLG010000198.1 GCA_030631385.1 Candidatus Coatesiibacteriota bacterium
CGCGGCCCGGGAGCTCCTGCTCGGCCGGATGGGCTCCCGCAAAAACCGTCGCTTCTTGAAGGTCGCCGAGGACCCCTCGGTCAAACGCCAGATCCAAGGCATTGAAAATGAACTGATAATCGCCAAGGGCCTCTCGGATTTCAAGGAGGAGCTCTACTACTCCATCGAGGAGAAATCCTTCGCCACCGATCTCACCGAAAAGGGACGCGAGGCGCTCTCGCCCAACAACCCGGACCGCTTCATCATGCCCGACATAGACGCCCTGATCGAGGAGGTGGATTCTCTGGATATGGACCCCGTCGAGCGGGAGGAGCACCGGAAGAAGGTCATTGACGAGGCGGCCCTCAAAACCGAGGAGATCCAGAACATCATCCAGCTCTGCAAGGCCTACACCCTCTACGAGCGCGATGTGGACTACGTCGTCAAGGACAACCGGGTGCTCATCGTTGACCAGTTCACCGGGCGGCTGATGCCGGGCCGGCGCTACTCCGAGGGGCTCCACCAGGCTCTCGAAGCCAAGGAGGGGGTGAAGATCGAGCGGGAAACGATAACCCTCGCCACCATCACGCTGCAGAACTACTTCCGCATGTACGACAGGCTGTCCGGCATGACCGGCACCGCCGAGACCGAAGCCCAGGAGTTCGGCGATATCTACGAGCTCGAGGTCAACGTCATCCCCACCAACGAGCCGGTTCGCCGGGTGGACTACGACGATCTCATCTACAAGAGCCGGCGGGAGAAGTACAACGCCGTCATTGACGAGATCGAACGGATGCGCTCCAAGGGACGTCCCATCCTGGTGGGCACCGTATCGGTGGATGTCTCCGAAACCCTCTCCCGGCTCCTGAAAAGAAGCCAGATTCCCCACAACGTCCTCAACGCCAAGCAGCACCAGCGCGAGGCCGAGATCGTGCGCGAGGCGGGCCAGCCGGGCCGGGTGACCATCGCCACCAACATGGCGGGGCGCGGCACCGACATCAAGCTGGGACCCGGCGTCGTCAAGTGCCTGTACCCCGACGGACACCCCAGGGCGGGAAAACAGATATGCTGCATCAAGTGCCGCCGGGAGACCGCCGACGGCGAGGTCCTCCCCTACGAGTGCGCCACCTGCCCAAAAATCCTCCAACAGTGCGAACCGGGTACCCAGAAGGCGCCCTCCGGCAACTACAAGATGCCCTGCGGTCTGGTGATCGATCCCGCCTCGCCGCCCAACGACAACTCCACCCTCCGGTCCTTTCAGAAAGACCCCGACCTGGTCGCCTGCGGGTTGCACATCATCGGCACCGAGCGCCACGACGCCCGCCGCATAGATCGTCAGCTCCGCGGGCGCTCCGGCCGCCAGGGCGATCCGGGATCCTCGAGGTTCTATCTCTCCGTGGAGGACAACCTGATGCGCCTCTTCGGCTCGGAACGCATCGCCGTGGCCATGGAGCGCGCCGGGGTGGAGGAGGGCGAGCCGCTCTACCATCCCCTGCTCACCAAGACCATCGGTACGGCCCAGAAACGCGTCGAGGACCACCACTTCGGCATCCGCAAGCGCACCCTGGACTACGACGACGTGGTCAACAAACAGCGCGAGGTGATCTACACCCTCCGGCGGCGCATCCTCGAGGGCCGTGATCTGAAGGACCACATCCTCGGCCTGATGGAGGAGGCCGTCGAGGATAAACTTTACGAGGTCTGCTCCGAGGAGCTCCACCCCGAGGAGTGGAACCTGGATCTCCTCCGGGGTTGGTTCATGGCCACCTTCCCCGCCATGCTGAAACCCGACGAGCTAGAGACCGCGGCCCGGGAGTCTGGACGCGCTGGGCTGTTCGAGGTCCTGCGCTTCGGGGTGGAGAAGACCTACGAGATGCGCGAGGAACAGTACGAGCCGGAGCAGATGCAACTGCTCGAGCGTTTCGTCCTCCTGAGCCACCTGGACACCGCCTGGAAGGAACACCTGCGATCCCTGGACACCCTGCGGGAGGGCATCGGCCTTCGTTCCTACGGTCAGCGCGACCCCCTGGTCGAGTACAAGAAGGAGGCCTTCGAGGCCTTCAGCGAGATGATAGATCTGGTCAACTCGGACGTGGTCAACCGTTTCTTCCGGTACCGCCTCACCCGAGAGACCGCCGAACGGGCCCGCCGGCGGCAGGAATCCTTCGCCAATTCGCCGGAACCCGACGCCGGCCCAGGAGCGCCGAGGAGGCAAAAAACGACCCCGAGGACGAAGCGTGACTCCACGGGTAAAAAACTCGGCCGCAACGACCCCTGCCCCTGCGGCTCGGGAAAGAAGTACAAGAAATGCTGCTGGGATAAGGACCACGGACACTAGCATCTACCCCCGTTCTTCGGTATGAGCGACGGACCCATCTTTTCGTTCAGGGACTTCGTCGCCGGTCCAAGTCAGGAGCCGGTTAATCTGAGCCTGCCCCCCGGCCGGCTGGAGATCCTTACCCTATCGAGGGAGGGACGCCGGTCCCTGATCCGCGCCGTCGTGACCGCCAAGCACCATCGGGGACAGATGCTACTGCCGCCCGCCGGCTGGACCCCGGGCTCCGATCCTCCCGACCGCCTCCTTCCCCGTCACTCGCCGCCTCGGAACCGGGTCTCCGTTTGGCTGAAGGCCCCCCCCTTTCCCTCACTCACCCCCGCCGAATCCGTCCTTCTGGCCGCCCGCACGGGTGGGGTAAAACTCTACGATCCGGGAAGACTGCTCACCCCTCTGAGACTGGGAAACCACGGCGACACCCCCGCCGGGAGGCTGAACGAGTTGGACCGGGTCAAGCTGGGCCTGGCGACCGCCCTCGCCTCCGAACCGGTTCTGATCCTCGCCGACGACCCCCTGGGGGATTTCGACGGGGGAACGAAACGGAAGGTTCTCGATCTCCTCCCGGCACTGCTGGGATCGAGCTGCTGCGTGTACCTGTGCGGGGGTGGCGGATGATCGGGGTCTGGTTCACCTACGGAGTTGTGGATGCCCTCCGCCGCCGGCGGCTCTCCCTCGCCTACCTCGCGGGGCTCGGCGGCCTCTTCATCGCCGGCCTCGGGTTAACCGGCCGATTCATCGAAGCCCACCTGGGGCAGCAGCTCATCCTCCTAACCCGCAACCTCCAATCCCTGGCTTACTTCCCCCTGGCCCTGTTGCTCGGGCTTTTCTTCGGCATGGACGCCGCCGATGAAACCACCAGATCCTACTGGCTTTCATTCAGCGCCACCAGGGCCTCCGGACGTCTCACCTACCTGATGGGGCGCCTTTTGGCCGCCCTGACTCTGGCCTTCATCACCCTGATCCTCCTCTCACTGACGGTGGGAATCGTACTCTGGATCACGGTGGGCAGTTTCTACACCGTCATCCTCGACGCGGTTTTCCTCATGCTCCCCGGGATACTTTTCACGACAGCCCTGGGCTACCTCCTCCGCCTCCACGGCTCACCCCAACTATCCCTGGCCATCGGCCTGCTCGTAATCGCCGCTTCCATCGGCCTGCCCCTCCTCTGGGAGCCGTTCTACTTTGCGCTGCCGGCGATGTTGACCCTCTTCGCCAACCACACCTCCCTGGCCGACTTCCATACAATCTCCGCCTACCCTTTCGTGCTGGTCCAGCTCACCGGCTGGAGCGCCGCTCTGGTCTTCGTCGCCCAACTGCGCCTGGGACGCCTCTGGTTCGACGACCCCTTCGGGGGTTGAACACCCTTGCCCACGGCCTCAGCTTAACGTAGACTCACCCAGACATGAGTCAACCCATGGACAGATTCGACGAGGTTTTCGACGAGCTGGACCAGAACTACTCGCACCGGGCCTATCGCTTCGTCCTGGCCACGGTGGGGCATCTGATCGGACGGCTTTCCGAGCCGCGCCACATAAGCGGTCAGGAGCTCCTCACCGGTCTTGTGGAGCTGGGCCGCAACCACTTTGGACCCCTGACCGGGGAGGTTTTCGCCGAGTGGGGGGTTCGTGAACCGCTGGACTTTGGCCGGATCGTCTTCGAGCTCGTTCGGGTGGGGCTTTTGGGCAAGACCGACGAGGACAACCTGGAGGACTTCGGAAGATTCCCGGAGTTCCACCGCATCGGAGAGGACTACGACTGGCTTTCCGAACTTCCCCCCGAAACCGAATCCTAGCTCGATAAGAGGCACGATTGGGTCGGTGGTTCCGTGGGACCGCCCTTCTATTGTGCCGTCATAGCTTTACACCGCCCTGGTTTACCGCTATAATCTTTTAAAAAGAGGTGGCGATGGCCTCCCGGGTGTACCTCCTCAGCCTGACCAAAAGCCGCCGGAAGAGCCCCCAACTCCTGCTCGGACAGCTACTCGAGGCCGCCGGTTTCAAGGAGGTAATCGAGGACGGCGACATCACCGCCGTTAAACTCCACATCGGCGAGGCGGGAAACCTGGCCTACATCCGCCCGCCCTACGTGGAAACCGTCGTCGGCCTGGTGAAGGAGCTCGGGGGCAAGCCCTTCCTCACCGATTCGACCACACTCTACACCGGCAGGCGTCGCAACGGGCTGGACCTCATACGCACGGCGGAGCTGCACGGTTTCATCAGCGTCAGCATCGGCGCACCCTTCATCCCGGCCGACGGGATCAAGGGCGACGAGGCGGTTTTGCAGCCGTCACCCATCGAGGGAAACTCACCGGTACACCTCGCCGCCGCCGTGGCCAAGGCCGACGCACTGGTGTGCCTGAGCCACTTCAAGGGCCACGAGCTGACC
>DAOVLG010000286.1 GCA_030631385.1 Candidatus Coatesiibacteriota bacterium
AAGGCCACCCGGGGATCGGCAAAGTCGAATTCGAGATCTAAAAAGTCGTCGAGGAAATCCTCCGCCATCTCACTCTGCGGCTCGCCGGGGAGGGCGTGGAGGGACATCCCCACGGTGTTGCCGGCGAGATCGTCCAGCTCCTCGAGGGCGGAGAGTATCTCGGGCGGGATCTCAGGCTCGGGTTCCGGCGGCGGGGGAGGAGGAAGCGGCTCGTGTATGTACTTGTCGTACGGAGACAACGACGCCTCCTCCATGTACTCGTCCTTCTCCCTCTGAAAGGCCAGCATTACCAGCCGGGCGATGGTCGAGACGGGCTTCTCCAGGCTTGCCTCCACGGCGATGAGACACTCGCTTGGGTAACGACCGATGAGGTCCGGTGTCCGCCACACCGCTCCGAAGGCATCGAGGAGATCCACGGGCTCGCCCTCGGCCAGGGTGAGTTTTGCCAGGAACTTTCCGTCCTCGCCGGGGAGAACGCCCACGACGACCGCCTCCAACCGCTCCTCGAAGGGTGTGAGTTCGGGCTCCGTGTAGGTCTCCGCCCACCAATCGTACCGGGGCAGACGCAACAGGCCGTGGAGGTCCACGTAGGCGAAGAGGGCCATTTGCCGGGGCAGGTCGGCCGTTCCCGCGACGAAGCGCGGCGAATCGCCCAGCACGACCCCCTCGTGGTGCAGAACATACTCCAGCAGTTCCGGTGCGTCCGCCACGTAGAGCAGCTCGTCGCTGTAGGCCATGAGGGGATCCCACTCACTTTCTCTCACAAGCCCTTTGAGCCCCCCGGGAAGCTCGACCTCTCCCAATTCCTCGGCCAGGGCGTCCATGAGCTCGAAGACCTCGGGGTCGAAGGGCCGCATGATCAAGACCATCTCGGGATCGCCCCACTCCGACTGCTCACCGGGCGGGAAGAGGAGCAGCACGGTCTCCGAGTGGGCCAGCGCGAATAGCTCATCCAGCTCATACTCCGCCAAAGCCTGGGGGAAGTCCTCCTCCTCGGGCGGCCACTCGCCGAAAAGCATCGCCATGCTCGGCGAATCGGCGAAGGCCCCGTAATCGAGGTTGAGGTCGGGGATGTACACCGCGACGAGGGCGTCCGCCGGCGTACCGAAGAGCATCGGCTGATTCAGCGTGTCAGCCGGAAGCGTCTCCGGACTGAGGCTCCCCAGAAGCGAGAGGAGGGCGGAAAGGAGGGTGAAGGCCATCATTGGTACGAACCTCCGCAAAGTACATTTCCAGAGGATTATAGGTCGAGTCCCGCCTTCACGGCAAGGCGGCCTTGACCAATCACCTCTCTTCGGCTAAAATCTACCCCGCTGGCGGCATAGCCAAGTGGCTAAGGCAGAGGACTGCAAATCCTTCATCCCCGGTTCGAGTCCGGGTGCCGCCTCCAAGTTAAATAAATAAAGCGGTCGCCGGACCGCTTTTTTGACTTCGGCGCCGGAAGGGTGTATGTTAATGGTGAGTTTATTCCTCCCTCAGGTTCGACCGCCCCCGTTGGCGGGGTGGGTAAACGGTGAAGGAGACTGCGATGAAGAGGTTCTTTTGCGTGGTTTCCGCGCTGGCGCTGGTCGGCGCGGCGTCCGCCGGCGAGTGGCACATCGAGACGGTGGATTCCGATGGTGATGTTGGTAATTTTTCATCTCTTGCGCTGGATACCTCAGGCTATCCGCACATTTCGTATTACGATAGTAGAAACTTTGAATTGAAATATGCCCATTGGGACGGGGCAAGCTGGCAGATTGAGACCGTTGACTCAGCGCCATTTGCAGGTATAGGTACATCCCTGGTGCTGGACTCGTTTAATTACCCCCACATATCTTATCATGATGAACTAAACGAAGATCTCAAATATGCTTTCTGGAACGGCTACGAATGGCAGATTGTGACCGTGGACTCAGCTAGTGAGGTTGGCTCGTCCAACTCTCTTGCGCTGGATGGCTCCAACAACCCCCACATCTCTTATCAAAATAGCCTATACCAAGATCTCAAATACGCTTACTGGAACGGCGCCGAATGGCAGATTAAGACCGTGGACTCATACGGTTGGGTAGGCGAGTCCACCTCCCTGGCGCTGGATGACTTAGACTACCCCCACATCTCGTATTACGATTACAGACCTAACTATGATCTCAAATACGCCCGCTGGGACGGCGCCGAATGGCAGATTGAGACTGTGGACTCATACGATCGGGTAGGCACGGGTACCTCCCTGGCGCTGGATTCTTCCGACCGTCCTCACATCTCGTATTACGACCGCACCAACTGTGCTCTCAAATACACCGACTGGGACGGCGCCGAATGGCAGATAGAGACCGTAGACACAAATCTGGGTGATTATGGAGGTTTCACTTCATTGGTTTTTGATTCCTCCGACTACCCCCACATCTCTTATCAAGATGACCTAAACGAAGATCTCAAATACGCCCGCTGGGACGGTGACGCCTGGCAGATCGAGACGGTGGATTCCGCGGGTCGCATACGCTGGCATTCGTCCATTACGCTGGACTCACTCGATTACCCTCACATCTCATATTTTGATGATTACCCATCCCGCGACTTGAAATACGCCTGGTACGGTGATGACACGGCGGTGGAGGACGCGGAGCTTTACGCCGAGACCCGCGCCGAGGGGGTCCTGGTCAGCTGGACCATCACCGGCGACATTCCGGTAAGTCTGCGCGTCCTGCGCTCGGTGGATGATAACGAACCGGAGGATATTTCCAGCGCGCTTCCCGGCTCGGCGATTCACTGGCTGGATACGGGGATCGAGTCGGGCGTCGAGTACCGCTACTGGCTGGAGGTCGTCTGTGAGGACGGGACAACCCCCCGCTTTGGTCCCGTTGAAGCCACCTGGCCGGGACCGGACTCCGACCGTTTCACCCTTTACGCCCCCTACCCCTGCCCGGTGACGGATCGGGTGACCCTCAGCTTCTACCTCCCGGAGGACACAAGAAACGTAGAACTCTCGCTCTACGATCTCTCAGGCCGGCTCGTAACGTCCTCTATCAGCCTCTCAACCACCCCAGGCCGACACGAAATCACCTACGACACCTCTGACCTACTGCCCGGCGTATACCTAGCCAGCTTAACAACTGATACCGGCACCCTCACCCGCCGGTTGGTCATCACCCGATAACGAATGTAGGATGGAGCTTCTACGCCCCACCGCGGCGGCCCGTGGAAGGGCCGCGCTACGTATTAATGGTTTCGCTCGCGGAGACTAATTTTATAATGCTGCCGATTCTCCTCGCGGAGCTGCGGTTCAGCGTGCTACGCTGGCGGCCCGCAGAGGGGCCG
>DAOVLG010000472.1 GCA_030631385.1 Candidatus Coatesiibacteriota bacterium
CTCTTCGCGGAGCTGCGATCCAACGCGCTGCGTCGGACATTGTTCCGGTCGTTGTCGCGGCAAGCGACCAACGGGAACTATTAGTTACGCGTCTCTCGCGGCGGTTGCTTGCGAATTAGCTAAAGCTCTCGTCGCGATACTGCGATCCAACGCGCTGCGTTGGCGGCGGGGTTACCAAACCCCGCCCTACGTCATAGGAGACCTGCGAGGCACGGGTCGGGGAGAGGGGTAAAGCGGCGGGGATTAAAATCCCCGCCCTACATTTAGGCGCAACCGGCGTCGGCCCTCCGCGTCCCCGCTCCCCTACAGTGAAAATCCCATGGCCCCGGAGGCGCTGAAGTAGGTGTTGGCCTCGCCCGAGGTGTCTATCTTCCCGAGCCCCACCGCCAGATCGAACCTGATACCGTTGAGGTGCATCCCGAGGCCCAGGTGGTAGAGCGGTGGCTGTGTCTCGTCGGCCAGGTTGTAGCGGAAGCCGGCGGCGGCCCAGAGGGCGTCATTGAAGCGCACCCGGGCGCCCACCGACAGGTCCTGCTGGGCGGAGAAGAGGCCCTCGGACTCCTGCAGGTCCACGTCCACGGCGAGGGTGAGCATGTCGGGGACCACCTGGCTGGCCACGCCGATCCGCCAGTGCGGCTCGAGGCGGGTGGGGACCCCCGGGACCGGTTCGTCCCAACTGATCGGCGCCGGGATCACGTCGCGGACCAGGACACCCAGGCGGAGGTAGGGGGTGAACTGACCGAGGAGTCCGAGATCGGCGCTGACCGCGTGTCCCAGGATCGGCCGCGTGCCCAAGACCTGTTCGATGATCCACCCCGGCCCGGTGGTGTGCATACCGTCGTCAGCGGCGGTGAAGCGGTTCCGGTAGGCTTGGGTGACCATGTACTTGATGTTGATCCCGGCGCTCACGAAGAAGCGGTCCCGCCGCCCGGAGCGCCAGAGGAACTCGGCGTAGCTGACGATGAACTCCTGGCGGGCGTCGTTGGTCAACAGGGCGCCGGTCTGGTTCTCAGTCAGACCGATGCCGTTGCCCTCGGTGTCGCCGATGAATCCGTCGGGGTCGGGGTAGGTGGGCCAGAGGGTGACCAGCTGCTCCGAATCGAGGTAGCCCGCCAGGTACAACAGGGCCACCGACTCGTAGCTCATCAGGTACATATCGGGGATCATCCGGCCGAGGTTGGTGTCGGGCTCGAGGAGCACCTGGGCCGTGCCGCCGCCGATCCAGCTCACCGCCAGCGGCCCGAGCATGACCCCGATGCCGTAGTTCAGATAACCGGTGACGCCGGGGGGATTCTCCGCGAGGCCGGCGAGGAAGCTCACCGTTTCATCTATGGCGTCGGTGAGCGGATCGAGGTCGCCCTCGCCCACATCGGCGTGCCAGATGGCGTCCTTCAGCTCGATGTAGGTGTTGAAATCCTCGGTGATCCGGTCGTCGGCGGTGATGGAGAAGTTGGGTACACAGGCGAAGTAGTCGCGGGCGGCGGCCATCCCGGCCGGGTTGTAGTAGATCGAGGCCTCGTCGTCAGAAAGGGCGACGTAGGCGCCTCCCATCGCCATCGCGCGCGGAGAGTAGATCGGGAGGGCCAACCCGGGGACGAGGGCCAGGCACGTGAACAGTAGAACCTTTACCTTCATTCGCCACCCCCTCCCGCCGGAGTTGCCGTTTGATAACCGATTACCACACTGAGACCTCGATAAAATACCATTTGTTATCGGGACGTATCTGTCCCGGCGGTGGCACAGTTTTTGCGAACTTCCAC
>DAOVLG010000401.1 GCA_030631385.1 Candidatus Coatesiibacteriota bacterium
CCACTCGCTCTGGGGCATGAGGGTCAGGCAGGGCGTGCCGTGGAAGTAAGCCTCCTTCTGCAGACCGCCGGAATCGGTGACCAACAGGCGCGCCCCCGAGAGCAGCGCTTGCATCTTCAGGTAGCCGACCGGTTCGCGGATCATCTGAGCGTAGGTGTCCAACCGGCCGGTCGCCTCCAGGTTCCTGCGGGTCCGTGGATGGACGGGCAGGAACACCGGTTCGGGGTGCTCGAGGAGAGCGTCCAGGATCGGCAGGAGTCTCTCCGGGTCGTCGGAGTTCCGGGGCCGGTGGCAGGTGGCCAGAACGAACCCGCCATCCGGCACGCCGCACTCATCCAACACCTGCGGTTTCATCTCCTCGAAGGCCGGGCGTTTGGTGAGCCAGAGGTCGTACATCACGTCCCCGGTGAGGCTCACCCCCTCGGTCAGTCCTTCGGCGGCCAGGTTCTCCACCGCGGTTCTGGTCGCGGCCAGGAGGAGGTCGCTCGCGTGATCGGTCAGGATCCGGTTGATCTCCTCGGGCATTCCCCGGTCGCCTGAGCGCATCCCGGCCTCCACGTGGGCCAGGGGGATGCGGAGCTTGGCCGCGGCCAGCGCCCCGGCGAGGGTGGAGTTGGTGTCACCGTATACCAGGACCAGATCCGGTGCGTGCCGGAGGAGCACGTCCTCGATCGCCACCAGCATCTGGCCGGTCTGGCGGCCGTGGCTGGCGCTGCCGATGCTGAGGTTGTAGTACGGCTCGGCCAGTTCGAGCTCGGAGAAGAAGACGTCGGAGAGACGGATGTCGTAGTGCTGACCGGTGTGGATGAGAAGCTCCTCGATCCCCCGATCGGCCAGCGCCCGGCTCACCACGGCGGCCTTGATGAACTGGGGCCGGGCCCCAACGACGGTGGCGACCAGCATAAGATTTCCATCCCGCCCGGTACAAATCCCCATCTAATCAGATCAATTTTACCATTCCACCGGTCAAAAATGTGACGGCGGGAATCACCCCCTTTCACGCCTCAGGCCCTCCCACATCTTTTGCAGGTCTTCCCGCTTCACCGCTCCGGTGGCGTACAGCAGGAGAAGGTAGAGGGGCAGCACGGCCAGGGACCACCAGAGGGATACGAGTCCGCAAATCGTCCCGTAAACCGCCGCCGAGAACAGGGTGGCCAGGAGCGGACGGCCCAGCTTTGATAGATCAACGAATCGCCGGGCAAAGATACCGAAGAGGATCAGGACCAGCGCCTCGGAGGCCACGGTGGTCCAGGCGGCGCCGACATGCTCCCAGCGGGGGATGGCGTACAGGTTTGTCACCACGTTGAAGAGCCCGCAGACGAGGGCACCCATGGCGAAGAGCCTCTCCCGGCCGGTGGATTTCAGCAGGACCGCCAGGGGGTAGCTGGCGAAGACCAGGGGGAGCGAGATGCTGAGGATCCGGAGCGATTTTGCGGCGGGTCCGTAACCCGCCCCGAGGGCGATGGCCGCGATCGATTCGGCATGGAAGAAGAACAGCAAGGCTGCGGGAAGCGCCAGACCGAGGAGCAGGCGGATAGAGACCGACGTCGCCCGGGACAGGCGCTCCCGGTCGCCGCCCATCCCGGCAAGCGCGGGAAAGAGCGCCGCGGAGAGCGCCAGGGGTGCTAAAAGCAGGATGTTGATGAGCTTGACCGACGCCCCGTACCATCCGACCACCTCATCGCTGGCGAGCATGTACTTGAGCATGGTTATGTCAACCAGCTTATAGACGACGATGAAGGCCGAGGCGAGGGCGAAGGGGAAGCCGGCCTTGAGGAGCCCCCACCAGCGCCGGGGATCGGGCCGGACGCCGCCGAACCTCCTTCGTGCCCAAACCAGGCTGATTATCGCGGAAAACGCCGTGGCGGCGGCGGTGGCGACGATAAGCCCCTCGGGTCCGTATCCGAGAAGCACCACGGTAAAGCCCAGGCCGAGGGTCAGGGCGTCGCCGATCAGGTTGACGACGAAGAGGGAGCGGAAGTCCTGGGTGCCTTTGAAGACCCCCAGGGCGCTCTCCCGGCTTCCGGCGAAGATCACCGCGGAGAGCCCCGCCCAGAGGATCAAGGAGAGCTCGCCGGGCTGGGTCTTCCACCCGACGAGGGCCAGGCCACCGAGGACCAGGGCGCCGAAGACGAGCTTCAACGACAGCACGTCGGCCAGGTAACCCTTGGCGCGCTCCCGTTCCCTCGCCACGTCGCGCACGGTCAACTCGGCCAGCCCCAGGTCGTTGCCCAGGGCCCAGAGGGCGACGA
>DAOVLG010000276.1 GCA_030631385.1 Candidatus Coatesiibacteriota bacterium
CGCAGCGCGTTGGATCGCAGACCCGCGAGGAGAATCTTCTAGCCTTCCAACCCTTATCTCCGCGAGCGGGACTATCCCCCGCACTAAAGACAAGGGGTTTCAACCAGCGCTGGGCGCTGGACCAACGCAGCGCGTTGGATCGCAGACCCGCGAGGAGAATCTTCTAGCCTTCCAACCCTTGTCTCCGCGAGCGGGACTATCCCCCGCACTAAAGACAAGGGGTTTCAACCAGCGCTGGGCGCTGGACCAACGCAGCGCGTTGGATCGCAGCACCGCGAAAAGAGCCTTTTGTAAATTTAAGATTCCTGCGAAAAGCCATTTAGACACCATTGTATTTCGATGGACAGCATATTCACACACATGCATAAGACGTAGGGGCGGGGCTCCGCCCCCGCCCGCGGGCGACCGCAGGGGATTCATCCCACGGGTCGCCCCTACGGGAAATTGCGACTTTTACTAGTGTCTGAATTTGATAATCATTTTCCGCGAACGATGCTTTGTTTCACCATTGAAAACAGGTAGGAGCCGACCTTCAGGATGGCCCGCCCTACTTTCATGGGTCAGAAATCTGTCTCTTAGTGGAGTTCCGGTTGGTCCAGATAAGGGTTGTGAACCCTAAACTTTAACGCTCGCGTTTTCTAACCACGAGCCAGGTCACAAGGCCGATTACGACCACCGCCGGCAAGACGAATTTTATCAGAAAAACCAGGGTGCTGAAGATGAGCCAAAAGACTAGTATGGCCAGGATCACCAGGCCGAAGGCGATGAGGGTGCCGCTGCTCCCGGTTAGGCGTTTCATGCGTTCTCCGATCAGTTATACCATCCCGACCGACGGGTAGTTTTACAGCGGCCGATAGGAGAGAAGATGGCGACGAGCACCGCACCACGAGATAGACGATCAGCCCCACCACCAGTATCGGACCCAATATCCAGCGAAGGAAGATCCTTGAGCGACCAGAAGATGGAGCTGAAGAGGGTGAAGGCGCCGATAACGGCCAGGAAGCCGATGATGACCTTGGTGCCGGTGGACATACCGCCGGAACCGCTCATAAGAGTGTCCCCGACGTCAGACGGTAGATCAGGTAGGCCGCACCGGCAAGGAGCGCCAGCGGCACCGCTGCGCGGATAAAAACCGCGCCCGTCCGCGAGAGTCCCTCGATGAAGTAGGAGAAGACGTAGAGCACGAGCGTCAGAAGGGCGATCGCGCCGAGGACCAAGCTGATGTAGTAGAGAGCGTGCATCTCGTTCCGCCCTATCCGCGACGGCGAAGCCGTAACGGCGACGCTACGCCACCCTACCCGCCCTTTGGGCTAAATATCCAGTGCGAAGGTGAGCTTGAGGAAGAGGATGTGCTCCGCCTCCTCGCGCGTGGTGGGCTGCAGGAGGTTGTATACCAGATAGATGTAGCTGCTTGGGAGGTAATTGTAGGCCAACAGGGCGTTTAACTCCTCGCGTCCGTAGAGGGTGTTGCGCTGGCCGAAGACCCGCAGCCAAACCTCGTTGATGAATTTCATCGTGATGCCGAGGTTGGTGAACCAGTACTCCCCACCCCAGCCCAGGTCATCAATACCGGGCGCGCCGATGATGTCGGAGTCCGTGAGCCTCTCGTACTCGACGCCGCCCTCGAGGGTCAGACCGGAGAAGGGGGCGAAGGAGCATTCGAACTCCCAGTAGTTGAGGTCGTAACCGTAGAAGTCGCCGCCGGAGTAGGTGAGCCCCAACCCCGAATACCGGTCCAGGTTGAAGCCGATAGTGCCGGAGTAGGTGCGGTTCTCGTAGGCATACCGGGAGGTCTCGTTTATCTCCTCGGTGTCGTAGTAGCTCCAGTAGCTGCCGCCCAGGGTCAGCCCCCAAAGCAAATCCACCCCGGCGTAGCCGCTCCACCCCTGGTAGGCAAGCGTAGTCGTCTCGTTCTCGTTGTAGTGGTAATAATCGGTGCCGACGTAGACGTCCTTGAACCAGCCCTCCCAGATGCCCCAGATGTACTCGGCGTACACGTAGCCGCCCAGGGTGTCCAGGTCTGTATACGGGAGGTATCCCATCTCGGCGTCGAACTTGGGCCGCACCTGTTGCGTGGTGAAACCAATCATCCAGTTGGGGTCGTTCCACTCGGCGCCGGAGTACCAGGCGTAGTCGTCAATGTCGCGTTCGGAGTTGATCTGGTAGGCGAACACCCCCGTGGCCTGGAGCCCGAAGTCGGTGGCCCAACTGAAATCGAGGCCCAGCGTCGTGTCGTTAAATGGTTCATTCACCTTGACGTATTCCAGATCGAAGGGTCCGGGCCCCCACTGCTCGATCATCCGCTCCCGCTGGTATTTATTGCCGGCGGTGAGGCCGATGGCGCTGGATTCAAAGACGTCGTGCGTCAGGCGCACGGCGGCCACGTTGGCCCGGAAGCGGTCCTCCCACCAATCCCAGCGGTAGTAGGTGGAGTCATCCTTGTCGGCGACGGTGCCCTCCACGTCGAGGATGTAGTACCGCAGACCGCCGAGTTTACCGTACAGCTTTCCGGCGTAGTAGATGTCCTGGAGGCGCCGGGAGTAGAAGAGCCCCAGGGGCAGATCGAAGAGTGACTTGCCGTCGCGGAAGAAGGGACGCTTCTCGTCCAGGTAGAGCTCGTCGTGGGAGAGGTTCAGCTCGTCCAGGTCACTCTCGATCTGGGCGTAGTCGGGGTTGATGCTCCCGACGATGCTCATCGCCGGGAAGGGGCGGAAATCTATATCTATCCCACCGTTGAACTTGTCCTCAATGCCGATCTCGATCAGGGTCGGATCGTCCCAACGGATCGCGTCCTCCACGTCGTTCCACTGCCGTTTAGCCGTGCCGTAGGGGACGAGGCTGACGGTCACGCCCGTCGCCAGATCATCTATGCCGACGAGGCGGCCGAACTCGCTGACCTTGTAGAGGTTCGTATCGAGGTTGCTCCAAATGGACGACTCGTCGTCGGGCATTTCGTTCCGCCAGAAGTCTATCCCCCAGCCGCCGGACGGGTCTACGTAGTGCAGCTCCCGCCAGGGGATCATGAATTCGGCCACCCAGCGGTCCTGTTCGATGCTCGTCCCCGCCTTCCAGTCCCCGTCCCAGTCGCTGTCAATGTACTGGCCGTCCTGGGTGAAGTAGGCGTCGTAGCGCGTGCCCAGGGGGTTTACGATGAGCATGTAGGCCGATCGCCCGTCGTCGAAGGTGTCCAGGAAGATGGTGAACGAATCGTCCAGCCAGAGGGGATCGTCGTGGCGCACCATGTCGGCGACGATCCGGTTCACCCGGGTTTCGTAGCAGGCCACGCCGAAGTAGAGGGCCTCGTCGTCGTAGAGCACGTGTACTACGGTCTGCTGTGCGGCGGGCCAGGGGAGGCCGATCCCCCGGTAGACGAAGCCGGTGGTCTCCCCGGCCTGGGTCC
>DAOVLG010000057.1 GCA_030631385.1 Candidatus Coatesiibacteriota bacterium
GCCACGCCCCGCGAACCTCACGTTCGACGTGCCCCGCGAGGAGAATTGAAGATTGTTCGAGGGTGCATCCCCGCGAGCGAGGCCGTTAAGTCTTTATACACCCCGCGAACCTCACGTTCGACGTGCCCCGCGAGGAGAATTGAAGATTATTCGAGGGTGCATCCCCGCGAGCGAAGCCGTTCAGATAATTCTGTATCCCCCTTTAGAGCCTTTCGTTCGAGGCGCCCGACGGGGTCAGCAGGCCAGGTCCACCCGCTTTACCAGGCCGCCCTTCTCGGCGGGTTCGAACTCCACCAAACTACCCACGCCCAACCCACAGAGCCGGGAATCGCCGAGCTGGGTCACGTGGAAGAAGTACTCCTCCCCCTCGTCCGAGGGGTCCCCGCCAAGGGGGCGGAGGAAAACGTAACCCTTGCCATAATCGTAGTAGGTGACGACACCCAGCATGTCGGTGTTGGTAGTAAGGAGCGCGGTGAGAAAAATAGCACCTCGGGGGTTCGGGGTCAAGGTGAAGATAGCGGCGCGACCCTATGTTAGAATTGATTTCCACCTCGGAGGTGTCATGGACCAAAAAACGGTGTTGCACATCGCCAGACTCGCCCGGTTGGGGCTGACCGCCGAGGAGCTTCAGCGCTTCGGGGGCCAGCTCACCGAGATCCTGGAGTACGTCGAGGCGCTTCAGGGCGTGGACATCGAGGGCGCGCCGCCCTTCAGCGACATCTGGCCGCCCCGGGTCCCCTGGCGGGAGGACGAGGTGACCAACCCGCCGTCGGAAACCGGCGAGCTGCCCCAGGCACCCCGGGTCAAGTACAAACAGATCGAAGCCCCCTCGCCTCTGGGGGACGACCGGTGACGAAGCTTGAAGGCAGACGTGCGTTGGTGATGGGCCTGGGCCTCTTCGGCGGGGGGGTCGGCCTCACCCGGTATTTGATAAAGCACCGGGCCAGGGTCACCGTAACCGATCTGCGCGAGGCCGAGGAGCTGGGACCATCGTTGGAGAAGCTGCGCGGCCTGGAGGTGGAGTACCACCTGGGCGGCCACTACGAGGAGGATTTCCGCAACGCCGACATCGTCTTCGTCAACCCGGCGGTGCCCAAGAGCTCGCCGTACCTGGAGTTCGCCCGGGAGGCGGGGACGGAGCTCTGCTCGGAGATCGTCCTCTTCGTGGAGCGCTTCCGAGGGGTGATGCTGGCGGTTACCGGCTCGAACGGCAAGACGACCACGGCTGGGATGCTGGGCGACATCGTCAGCCGCTTCAACCCGGGCGCCCTGGTGGGAGGCAACATGGGGGTGTGCCTGCTGGACCGGGTGGACGACGCACCGCCGGGTCTGCCCGCCGTGCTCGAGCTCTCCAGCTTCCAGCTCGAGGATTTGGGCGGGATCGGCTGGTCCCCCCGCGTCGCGGTGGTGACGAACCTGACCCCGAACCACCTGGACCGCCACGGCACCTTCGCCGCCTACATCGAGGCCAAGTCCCAGATCCTCCGGCATCAGACCGCCCGGGACGTGGCGATCCTCAACGCCGGGGACCCGCAGGTGGCCAAGCTGACGGAGCTGACCCGGGGGTCGGTCCTCTGGTTCGGTATCGAGGGCGACGAGGGGGTCAACTTCTACCGTCACCGAAGGGACGATACAGATAAGGGCCGCCTGGTGGCCCGTTTCGCCGGGGCTGAGCTGCGCTACTTCGAGCTCGAGAATTTCACCCCGCGCGGCGATCACAACGTGGCCAACGCCCTGGCCGCTTCTGCGGCGGCCTACGCCTTCGGCATCCCCCTCTCCGTCACGGCCAAGGCACTGGAAGGCTTCCGGCCCATCGCCCACCGCCTGGAACCGATCGCCACCATCGGCGGGGTCGCGTACTTCAACGACTCCATCGCCACCACGCCGGAGTCCACCATCGCGGCCCTTCGGAGCTTCAGCGAGCCGCTCTGGCTCATCGCCGGCGGCTACGACAAGGGAACCCCCTTCGGTGAGCTTGGGCGGGAGATAGCCCTGCGCGCCAAGGGTTGCCTGTTGATCGGGAAAACCGCCGAGGCGATCGGGCGGGCGATCGAGCGGGGAACGGAGGAGCTTGCGGCCGACGGCTACCGGCTTCACCTGGAGACCGTTGAGGTGGCCGGCGGTCTTGAGGAGGCCGTCTCGAGGGCGGCCCAGCTCGCCGCGCCCGGCGAGGTGATCCTGCTCTCCCCGTCCTGCGCCAGCTACGACCAGTACCTCAACTTCGCCGAACGGGGCGAGAGGTTCCGCGAACTGGTGGGCCGTCTGGGATCGGCGCCTCCGGCGACTGATTAGACCCCTCAGATGAGCGGAATAAATCGGCGCGACCGGTTTTTTACGTCTCCCCGCAAAAGGTTCGCCGAATCCCGGACGGGGGAAGTTGGAGGTGTGCAAACTGGCACGTCAGATTGACCGGGTTGGCGGGTTGAGACGCCCGTGCCGCCTAAACGTGCGACCGTGGGTTCATCGCCCCTGCGACGTAGGGGCGGACCTTCAGGTCCGCCCGTTGATAAATTTCGACCCCCACCCCGACCCTCTCCCTAGAAGGGGGAGGGGGAATAATGTAGGGCGGGGACTAAAGTCCCCGCCAGTATTTTATTGACGCGGTCGAGGGCGTGATTAAATCGGGGGCGTGGCGTAGAAGCCCCGCGCTACTTGGCGGTTCGCGGAGAATAGGCTTAAAGGTCGGCCCCTACGTATGTTATGCATCGTAGGTGCGTGTCTGTTGACCCTCCCGCGGGCGGTCACAGAGAGCCGCCCCTACGTCAAAACAAGGGTTTAAAACCCCTTGTCTTTTCCCTTAATGTAGATGGGCGGGGGCTCTGTACGCCGCCGTTTTTTAGATAAACGCGGCGGCCCGCAGAGGGACCGCCCTACAGAGGGGAGTTGAGGTAGCCCTCACCCCCAACCCCTCTCCCACAGGGAGATGGGGGACGTTTGAGCCGACCACCAGAATTCCCGTAAAAAAACGGCCTCTCGGCCGCCCTCCAGATCCACACACCCCCTACATCTAGCCCCTTTCAACGGCTCCCCTTAAACCTAAAAAAACCGGCCCTTCGTCCGGTACCACACATACTGAAGTAACCGCCCCCCTTGGCTGGCCCTTTTTACTGGTGTTCGGGGCAGTGGCGGCGGGCGCGAGACGTTGCTTTCAGTAACCCCCTAGTCGGCCCCCTTTTACTGGCCCCCTTCACTAACCCCCTTGGTTGGCCCCCTTCAGTAACCCCCTTGGCTGGCCCCCTTCACTAACCCCCTTGGTTGGCCCCCTTATACTGGCCCCCTTGGTTGGCCCCCTTTTACTGGCCCACCTAGCGTTGGGGGCCGTAGAGGTCCTTAATGAAGCCCCAGGTGGCTTCGTCGGCGGACATGGGAGGGCGTTCGGTGTCGCTGTAGGTGTTCTGGGGTTCGGGGTCGCTTCTGACGTGGAAGTCGAAGATGTTGTTGTCGGTGTCGTAGCCGTTGCCCTCACCGTCGTCGTGGGAGCTTCCGCTCTTGCGTTCGAAGGACTCGCCCTGGTTTGGGATGTTGCAGGGGGTGGTCTCGTAGAAATAGGGTGAGACCCCCCACCCGAGCATGTCCAGGGTATCGGAGCCGTCGAGGAGTGCCACGCCGCCCGAGTAGGGGTCCAGTTCGAGTTGCGGCGCGGTCAGATCGGGGTCGGCCCAGCCATCGGGCCAGTCCTCCTCGGCGGTGGCGATCAGGTAGAAGCCGTAGGCCGGGATACTCCCGGAGAGGGCCGGGTAGTCGTGTTCGAGGTTGGAGCGGAGGTAGTAGTCGTCCAGTGTCAGTTCCTCGTTCGTGGGGTTGTAGAGTTCGACGAAGACGGCCTGGCCGTCCGCGGGGTGTGGCAGAACCTCGGCGATCACGACGTGGTCGGCGATGTCAGCGGCCTGGGCGGAAACGCCGCAGAGAAGTATGGCCGTCAGCGCCTGGGTGAGCCGCCGGAACCTATCTCCGGTTGATTCTTGTTTGTTTTTGGCCATTTTCAGGGTCTCTACATTTATTCATGGGTTAATCTAGTAAAAAAATGGGACGGGGTCAAGGGTAAACAAACATGCTGAGGCGAGATTGACCACGGAAATGGGCCGTGCTAAAATCGCTTGGTAGGCAGGAGTATCCCCCGTACCACCCATAATATGCCCCAAATCCAGATCGTTGTGAACAACAAACTCGGCCTCCACGCACGTCCGGCGGCCATTTTTGTCCGTGTCGCCCAGAAGTTCGAGGCCGAGATACGCGTCACCCACGCCAACTCCGACGGGTCTTGGGTGAACGCCAAAAGCGTGATGGGTGTAATGTCGCTGGGCGCGGCTCCGGGGTCGGTGCTCGTCATCCACGCCAAGGGTCCCGACGCGAAAAAGGCGCTGAAGAGCCTCAAGCTCCTGGCCGAGAAGAGGTTCCTCGAGAACCAGTACCTCCGCTCGGAATAGAAGGTTGGTCGGGGGGGTGCCGGAGCTGGACTCTCGAGGGTGGTAGATTCGATTTTTTCACACCCGTACAATCATTCTGACAACTCCGGACGGTGGGGGATCCTTAACGGTTTTTTCCTGGACCGTGCAGCAGCCGGAGGAAAAGCTACACGGCCGGGGGTTTCCCGCATCCCTCACCTCCCCCCTGCAGGAGTAGTGGCAAAAAGCAGGCCAAGATAACCGTATTGAGCATTTGGTAAAAATATCCCATAATCACCCCGCGCAGGCCGCGGTCTTTTTTCGAGGAGAAACCATGATCTTCCAGGGCGTACCGGTCTCCATGGGGGTGGCGATCGGCCAGGTCGCCAAACCGAAACTGGAGCTGTTAAACGTCGGCCGTGATCACATCGAGGACCCCGAGCACCAGATCGAACGTTTCGAGAAGGCCCTGGTGGCCTCGAAGCGGCAGCTCGAGCGCCTGATCAACTCCCTGCGCGCCGACGAACGCCTGACCGAGCTGAAGATCGTCGAATCCCAGCAGATGATGCTCGACGACACCACCCTTCTGGAGGGGGTGAAGGACCACATCCGACGCCTTTGTTGCACCGCCGAGTACGCGGTCAGCGAAATCGTGGACCACTTCGTGGGCACCTTCGCCGGCTTCGAGGACGAGTACCTTCGCGAGCGGGTGGGCGACGTGCACGACATGGGTGAGCGGCTGATCCGCAACCTGATGGGTAAACGGGAGCCGTTCCTGGCCGGGATGGATAAGCAGGCGATCATCGTGGTCCACGATCTTCCGCCGTCGGCCGCGGCCCAGATAGACCCCCAGAAGGTCCTGGGTCTGGCCACCGACGTGGGCGGCATGACCAGTCACACGGCGATCATCTCGCGGGCGTTGGAGATCCCGGCGGTGGTGGGCCTGAGCAACCTCTCCCGTCGGGCCGAAGAGGGCGACACCCTGATCCTCGACGGCCGTAAGGGGATCGCCATCCTCGAACCCGCCCCCGAGCTCCTGAAGAAGTACCGGCGGATCCAGAAGGAGGAGAGGGCCAAGCTCAAGTCATTGGCCAAGCTGCGCAACCTGCCCTCGGAGACCTCCGACGGTTTCACGATCGAGCTCGCCGCCAACATCGAGCTCCTCTCGGAGGTGGACGCAGTCCGCGCCTACGGCGCCCAGGGGGTGGGCCTCTACCGCTCCGAGTTCCTCTTCCTGAACCGGGAGGACCTGCCCAGCGAGGGTGAGCAGTACGAGGCCTACTCGGTGGTCGCCCGTCAGTTGGCGCCCCAGCCGGTGGTCATCCGCACGGTGGACATCGGCGGCGACAAGTTCCTCTCCCATCCCGAGGTGCCGGTCGAGATCAACCCGTACCTGGGCTGCCGGGCCATCCGCTTCTCGTTGAAGAAGCCGGACACGTTCAAGGTCCAGCTCCGGGCCATCCTTCGGGCCAGCGCCACGGGAAACGTGCGGCTGATGTTCCCCATGGTCTCCTCCCTGGAGGAGCTGCGTGAGGCCAAGGAGATCGTGGAGGAGTGCAAAGCCGAGCTCGACTCCGAGGGCAAGTCATACGATGACGGGATCGAGGTCGGGATCATGGTGGAGGTCCCCTCGGTGGCGGTGATGGCCGACCAGTTCGCCCGGGAGGTGGATTTCTTCTCCATCGGCACCAACGACCTGATCCAGTACACCCTGGCGGTGGACCGGGGCAACCCCGCCATTTCCGACCTCTACCAGCCCTTCCACCCCGCCGTTTTGCGTCTGTTGAGGACGATCGTGGAGGCTGGGCACTCGGCCGGAATCTGGGTGGGCCTGTGCGGCGAGATGGGCGCCAACCCGTTGGCCGTACCCTTCTTGGTGGGGCTTGGGATTGACGAGCTGTCGGTCTCACCGGTGAACGTCCCGGTGGTCAAGGCCACCCTGCGGGCCATCTCCTTCCGGGAGGCGGCGGAGCTGGCGGCGGAGCTGGTCAACCTCCCCACCGCCGAGGCGATCCACCGCTGCCTGCACGACGCACTCCCCGAGGAGGTCCGCCGTTTCGTGGAGCTAGACCCAGTCGTAACGTAGCCCGCCGCCTTGTTTTAATCAATATTTCAAGCTACACTTAGGTAACACTATCCCGGCAGTTTACTTTTGCGAGGAGGACCCATGCGCCGCTCGTTGTTGATCCTGCTCCTTGTGTCCACGGCGGTCCTCGCCACCGAGATCTACGGCCCCCGCGCCATGGCCATGGGAGGCGCCCAGGTGGCCCTGGTGGAGGACGGCACCGCCGTCTACTGGAACCCGGCCGCCCTGGGCCGGCGCGACCTCATCTTCGCCGCAGACCCGGTCTGGGGCTTCGCTGTCGCCGATAACATCACCGAGCAGATGAACGCGTTCCGGGACTTCTACTCCAACCCCCCGGACACCTCCGACCCCAACGAGCTGATCGCCTTCATCGGCGATTTCTCCGACACCCTGAAGGGCTTCAACGAACCGGGAACCGGGGTGACCGGCAACATGCACGTCGGTGTCACCACCATGATCGGGCCCATCGGCGTGAGCTGGATCAACGTGACCAAGATGGAGATCGGCCCGGGGATGGACAGCCAGACCTCGCGCCTGATAGATGAGAAGTACTTCAACACCGGCCCCGAGTACCAGCGCCAGGCCATGATCACCGCCCTCTACCAGGCCGGGCTCCTGACCAGGGCGGAGTACGATCGCCTCGATAGACAGGGCTGGCGCACCGAGCCCAACGACGACATCGGTCTGTTGGAGAACATGTCCATGATCGCCGTCACCGGCTTCTCCCAGCACGACTTCGGCGTCACCTACGCCCACTCCTTCAAGCTGGGCCGCCACGACTTCCTGGCCGTCGGCGGGACCGCCAAGTTCATCTACGGCCAGCGCTACGACAACAAGCTGAGCGTCCTCTCCGGCGGCAAGCTGGACCCCGACGCCTTCACCACGGGGCCCAACTGGCTCTTCACCAACGTCCTCGGCCTGGACGCCGTGGCCACGGGCTACGGCTTCAGCATGGACCTAGGCGTCCAGGCGATGCTCGGGCGCTTCATCCACCTGGGCGTCGTCGGGCGCAACATCATCCCCATGGAGATCAACTGGGACTCAGACAGCCTGGAACCCACCAGGCTAGACCCCCAGGTCCGCTTCGGCCTAGGCTTCGAGTTCTTCGACAGCCTCACCATCGCCATGGACATAGACGCTCTGGAGACCGATTACACGGTCACGGCGCGGGTCATCGAAAACAACGTTTTGATCGAAAAGGAGATCGTCGTTGACCGGGTCCGGGACCTCTCCTTCGGCGTGGAGTGGAGCATCGCCGACGTCTTCGCCATCCGGGCCGGCTTCAACACGAACTACAACTCACTGATCGAGGACAAGGCCAAGGCCACCTTCCTGGCCACCCTGGGCTTCGGGGTGAAGATCGGTGACATCTTCCACCTCGACCTGGCGGTGATGACCAACCGGTTCTCCGCCGGCGAGCACAACTCCACCCTGGGCGGCTCGTTCTCCCTCGGCTTCGCCCTGTAGGGTACATTCCGGGGATGTATGTGGGCGGGGTCGTTGCGCCCCGCCCGAAAAACCCCAAAATCCTCTGAAAAAGCCACACCGACTCACCATTCAACACCTACACCTACACCAGCGGCAAGTCTCATCATATTACAAGACAAGGGATTTGACCCCCCTCGACCCAGGAACGGTTAAACGGTTTATGACCTTTATGTCGCGCTTATCCAAAGGTCTTGAATAGGCGTATAATGAGCGCATAAGCGAGGCGGTGGCACAGGTTTTTGCACCATGACGCCCATCGAACTTTTTTCCGTGTGGAAGTTCGCAAAAACTGTGCCACC
>DAOVLG010000017.1 GCA_030631385.1 Candidatus Coatesiibacteriota bacterium
AGTCCGACTTCAAGGCGATTTGGCGCGGCGTTGCCGCGGCGATGGGCGCGCTCCTCGGCGCGAGGGGCGGCGTCGATATCCCCTCCGGGGACCGCCGGGGAACATTCAACCATCTGAAAAAGCACTACATCCACTGGGACAAGGAGGCGCCGGAATTCCGGGACTATACCCCGGAGGAGTTGAAGGATCTGGAGGTGCAGGGGAGGGTCGTCCTCCCGGAAACTTTGGAAGAAGAACAGCGGGGGGTTGACATGGATCTCCTGCTTGCTACTGTGAAACGTGTTGAAGCCCTCGAGTCGAGGGAGGCCGAACGGGAGAAGGAGTCCAAGACATTTCTCGAAACCCTCGCCAAGGCGGTCGAGTCCGGAGGAACCGGGAGCCCCGAGCACCAGACGGTTCCACCAGAGGGCGAGTCTGCCGATGGGGGAGGCGAGAAGGACGGGGTTCAAGTCCTGAACGACATCCTCGGTAACCTCGAGAAGTTGTCCGGTCCCGGCGAAAGCGCCGATTGAGAACGAAAGGAAACCGCGGAGGCAGAACACTTTTCGAAACTCTCGCCAAAATCGCCGGTGAACCTGGAGGAACCGGGAGCGCAACGCACCACACGGTTCCACCAAAGGGCAAGCCTGAAAATCCGGTGAGATCGTCGAACATCCCGTTCTGACGGAACTCCTTGGTTACCTTGAACATCTTTCCGGTCCCAGACCGGATTAGAGACGAAAGGAAATGCCATGACGGAAGCAGAGAAGGCCCTGTTCGAGAAAATCCTGGCCCAGACCGGATCCATGGTCAAGGCCCAGGCGGCGATCGGAGAGAGGCTCAAAAAAATCGAAGACGACGCGGAGGCGCGGCGCGCCCTCGTCGCCGGCGAGCCCGTGCCCGTCACCCCGAAGGAGGGGGAGGCCGGATTCGTCGTCCCCGAGGAGGGGGAGGGGAACCAGGACCGGGACTACACCGGGGAGCCCCGGTACCTCGACACCGGGATCAAGGCGTGGGAGCCAGAGAAGTTCATCCGGGACAAGGCCGACATCGAGAAGAACGGGGCGGTCGACCCCTGCGCCTTCATGCGCATGGTCGTGTTCTCCAAGCACTACGGCGTGGACCGGGCGGCCCGGATGCACACCCAGGCGGGATCCTGGGACCGCAAGTGCGCGGACTACACCCTCGAGAGGACGATGGAGCAGACCGAGCGCCGGGACGCGGCGATCGGGACCGGACCCGCGGGCGGGTTCATCGCCCCGGAGGAGTGGCAGGTCGCCATGATCGAGCAGCTGCGGTCGCGGCTGATCGCGGCGGCGTGCGGGGTGGAGTTCATGCCCGGACAGACCTCGGCGGTCGTCCGGATCCCCAGGATGAGCGCGGGCGGGACGGGATACTGGGTCGGGGAAAACGCCCCGATCACCAAGTCGCAGCAGACCTACCAGCAGCTGACGCTGACCCCGAAGATCGCGGCGGGCCTGACCATGGCCTCGATGCAGTTCATCGCCTACTCGAACCCGCGGGCGGCGGCGGTGATCCAGCGCGACCTCGTGGCGACCCTCCAAAGGTTGATCGACCTCGCCATCTTCCGGGGCTCCGGCGTGGCCGACCAGCCCACCGGGATCGCGAACACGTCGGGAATCTCCGACGTGGAGTTCGGGGCGAACGGCGAGGCCCCGACGCAGATTCTCCTCGAGAAGATGCGGCTCGCCCTCCACGACGCGGACTCCCTCGAGCAGCGCGTGGCATGGGCGACGCCTCCGAAGGGCGAGTCCTCGATCCGCTCCATCCGCGACGACAACAACCGGCCCATCTACCTCGAGCAGAACCGGGGGATGCAGGATCAGGGACCGGGGCCGGGACAGCTCTTCGCGTGGCCGCTCCACCACTCGACGCAGCTCCCGACGAACCTCATCAAGGGGACGTCGTCGGACTGCTACGAGATTTTCCTCGCGGACTTCGCCGAGATTTTCGCCCCGATGTGGGGCGGGATGGAGGTCGCCGCCACGGGCGAATCCGATACGGCCTTCAAGAACCTCCAGACGTGGATCCGGGTCCACCAGGAGATGGACGTGGGAGTGCGGCACCCCGCCGCGTGCGTCTACGTGAACGACGCGCGTCCGGCAACCGGCCTCTGATCCTGACGGTCTGAACCGGGAAACCGAAAGCCCTTGGGACGGGCGGGGGGACCGTGAAAACGTCATCCCCCCGCCCGCAGCCCTCTTCCGAAAGGAGAAACCTATGCCAGGGAGCGATCTTGCGAGCGTGATGGACACGCAACTGGCCGTCGTTCCGGCGGCGAAGACGGCGAGCCTCGTCGGGCGCATCCTCGACGCGAGAAACTTCCGGAGGGTGATCTTCCAGCAGCAATGCGGGGTCGTCTCCGGCACGAATCCCACGTGGGACGGGAAGATCCAGGCATCCCCGGCTCCGGCGGAGACGGTGGACTGCCAGCAGATGACGCCGGGGACCACGGAGAACATCCTGCGGGACGGAGCGGCTTCGAATCTCGAACTCGCGGCGGCCTTCACGACCGGAGCCGGGGGGAACACCATCCGGGAAGTGAAGCTCATGCTCAAGAAGATCGGGACGGTCGTGAGCGGGAAGGTCCTGACCCTCGAGATCCAGGGGGACACCACGGGCAGTCCGGACGGGACGGCGGTCCAGACGGCCGACTCGGTGGAGACCGACGACGTCGGGTCGGGCTTCGAGCTGGTGACGTTCACATTCAAGGACCCGATCGACCTGACGGCGGCCACGAAGTACCACGCCGTCCTGGGCGGGGACTACGCCACGAGCGCGGTCAACGCCGTCGTGTGGAGGTCCTTCACCGTCGCCTCGGGCGGGAACCTGTCCTACTACGACGCGGCCTGGGCGCAGACCGCCACGGAGGACCTGGAGATCCAAGGGCTGGAGCTCGTCTTCGCCGACGTCTCCGGGGCGACCTTCACCCAGATCACGGCCTCCAACCCCGACGCGGAGGAGGTCTCGGTCGACCGGAAGGTGGTGGAGCCCTACCTCCGCTACGTGGGGACCATCGGCGGAACGGTCACCCCCACCTTCAACCTGTCGGTCGTCTCGATCGGCGGGGAGAAGAAGGTGCTCCCGTAGGGAACTGGAAACCGGATCCGGCGGGGGGGGGTGAGTTCTCTTCCCCCCTCGCCCATGATCCGTCTCGATTCTTTTTCAGGAGGGGGACATGGCCGAACCAACGGACGAGATCCCGGTCAAGCTGCGGCCCGGCTACACCTTCAAGCACCCCGAGACGGGGATCTGCCTCCAGCGATCCCTGCCGGACAAGAAGACGGGGAAGACGACGGAGGTGGCGATCAACAAGGACGGGGGGCGGGAGGACATGCCCGGTCCGTTCTTTCTTCTCAGCGAGAAGTCGATCGAGGGCCAGTGGGCCAAGTTCGAACGGCCCACGGAGGAGGAACTGAAGATGCTCAAGGGAGCGAACGGCGAAGAGGTCAAGATCAAGGTCGCCCCGAAGCCCACTCCGATGAAGGCCCTCCGCGTCCAGACGACGGAAGGCAAGAACGCGCCCGAGCACAAGATGGTGCTGGGTGCGTCCGAGGAGAAGAAGGCCGAGGAGAAGCCCAAGAAGAAGTCCGGGGGAAAGGGCAAGGGCGCCTCGAAGAAGACCTCCTGAGCCGGGAGGTTGACGGTTGGATCTTACCACTCAAGAGCGGCTGATCGCCGTGATGGGGGAGCAGAACTACCAGGCCGCATACGCCACGTTCTTCGCCCAGCTCATCGCGGGGGTCTCCAAGCAGGTCGAAAAGGCACTTCGCCGGCACGTCCAGGCCGTCTCCCGGACCGTCGACTGCGACGTAATCCGGCATTCCCGTTCCCTCTCCCTCCGGGGCTACCCGATCTCCGAGGTCGCCTCGATTCTGAACGACGCCTCAAGATCCTTCGGATCCGGGACGGTGATCTCCGCGGATCTTTACTACGTGGACCTCCTGGCAGGCATCGTCTCCTTCGATTTCCAACTCCAGCAGGGGCCGGGAGCCCTCCGGATCGAATACACGGGGGGGATGGCCGCGGACACCGCTGCGTTCATCACGGCTCACCCCGAACTCGTCATGGCGATCGACCAGCAGATTTACTACCTCTGGAGCCGGAGGGACAACCCCGGGGTGATCAACAAGAATCCCTCGGATTTCGGGGGAGGGGCCTCGTACTTCGTCTCCGAGGAGTGGGCGGAAAAGCACGGGGAGTTCCAGCCAATGCTCGTCGAGGCGATCGAGGACAACATGAATAAGGCATCCCTTACGTGGTAAGAAATGGCGATCTTCGACGTCAGAGTTCTCGCGGACGGGTTTTCCTACTTCGCGGGCCGATTCCCCCAGGAGGCTGCGAAAGAGATGGGGGACGCGGCTTGGAAGACGGCCACGCGCTTCCGGTCCGTGTTCGTCAAGGCCCGGTTGTCCGGGCGCCCGGGGCTGAACAAGGTGGGCGGGTTCCTCCAGAAATCGTTTCGTGTCGGCCGTTCGCCTCGAGGGGAGCCCCTGGACCGCATCGTCTCCTGGTTGGCTTCTGGATCTCCTTACGCCTCGATCCACGAAACCGGGGGAACCATCCGGCCGAAGCGGCGCAGGGCTCTCGCCATACCCTTGCCTGCGGCCCTCGCCGGGGCGGGCCAAGTCAAGGGGGAAGCCGTTACCCTGGCTCCCTCGGCCGCCCAGTTCGGAACGACGAGCATCCAGAAGGGCGAGCGTACCCTGTACGCCAGGAAGGATCTGATTTACTTTCATTCGGGAAAGGCCAAGGCACAAGGCAAGCCTCCCCTGCTCGTCAAGATCCAGGGCAAGGGGAAGACCGCCCGGATCATCCCGATGTACGTGCTCAAAACCTCGGTCTACATCAAGCCGAGGATGCGGTTCTACGCCACTTTCAGGGCTTGGAGCGGAAAACCGACGGCGCTCCGCTACTTCTCCAGCGCCCTCCAGAGGTTGATCGACAGGCTCTGGGGGAAGGGAGGTAAGCGATAGTGCCGAGCGTCTGGACCACGATTATGGATTTCATTGAGGCCTCCTTCCAGGGCATTAAAAAGGCCGACGATTTCTACCATGACGTGGGGCCGGAAAACGTGGGGATCTGGAAGAACCAATGGAAGAGGAACTGGCCCGAGGTGAACATCGCGGACTCACGGAAGGTGAAGGAGGACCACAAGAGGACGGACGTCATCTACGCGAACCGGACCGTCCAGGTCGAGATGGCAGACAAGGTTTCCGTCGGCCCCACCTGTCGGCAGGCCTCGGACAAGATGGAGCTGATGGAAGCGGACATTTTCAAGGCCATGTTCCGGGACCACACTCAGGGAGGGAACGCAATCGACACGGATTACGTCGAGACGATGCCCCTGGTGTTCGAGGACGACAACTCCCTGATCGGGGTGGTGGTCCTTTTCGCAGTTCGGTTCCGGTTTATCTATAACGACACAAGTAGGTCCGTGTGAGGCCAAAAACAGACAATTGTGTAGATTGCGGTTGCGAAAAAATCGTAAACCGAAAGGGACTCGTGAGTCCCCGTTGTGCTGATTGCCGACAAGAACGCCAGAAGATGACGATGAGAAATTACCAGAAGGAAATTTTAGGACGTGAAAAAAGACCAGAAACGGATAACTGCGTAGACTGCGGCTGTGAAAAACCGGTGAGTCGGTCGGGAAGAAGGAATCCCCGTTGCGTTCCGTGTTATAAAAAACATAAGATCGCGGGGGAGAAAAAATGGAGGCTTGAAAACCCCAAAAAAGCCAGGGAAACGAGAGAGAATTGGGAAGAAAGGAACCCGGGCTGGCAGAGGAGGGCATGCCTCAAGAGGTTATATGGAGTCACCGTGGCAGAGTACAACTTGATGATCGAAAGGCAGGAAGGCCTCTGCGCAATCTGCGAGGAACCGCTCGGAGAAAATCGAAGAGCCCACGCAGTTGATCACGACCACTCAGATAAGGGATCTGATTCGGTGCGCGGGGTCGTACACGATAAATGCAATGCTCTTCTGGGGCATATCGAAAAGAATTCGAGCCTCCTTCCTAAGATCGCGGCCTATCTTAGAAAACACGCCGCGAAGAAAAGAGATGAGGCTTTTAGAAATCAGGAGACCGCGAACCGAATCGAAGACCTTTCGAGGAAGACCTGATGCCCAGCGAGGAAGACAAGAAGAGGTTCCCCAAGCCGAAGCCGGACGATTCCCCTTTGAAGAGAGCGAAGATGATCGCGGACCACGAGGCCATCGTCGCCCCGCTCCGGGAGAAGCGCGTGAAGCGCACCCGAGAGGGAGGGTCCTGGCTCCTGGTCGGGGGGAAGCTCGTCCCGAACGAGGACGACCCCCGGAAGGGGAAGCCCGTCGACGAACCCGTCAGCAAGGTCGAACCCTTGGAGAAGGTCGAGACGCCGATCATCCTCAAAAAGGAGGCTGAGATCGTGGAGGCGGGCCGCGAGGAAGAAATCGAGGAGTAGGCCGCCGCCAAGCGGCTTTGACGAAGGAGAGGAGTAAAGCCATGAGCGTGACTCACAGGATTCAGCTCCGTTTCCAGAAGGGAAACGACGTGATCGACAAGACGGTCGTTTCCGCATCGGGTTCGGAGAACAACCTGGACGAACTGATCCCGATCGCGGCGTCCGACCTTCTCGTGGCCTGGGCCTGCGATTATTCGCAGTTGAAGTCCCTCTACATGGTGTCCGACAAGGATCTTACCGTGGAGACGAACAACGGATCCACGCCCGACGACACATTCGTCTTGAAGGCCAACGAGCCAATGGTGTGGACGGAGAACTGCGGGCTGGCGAACCCGTTCACGGTGGACGTTACGGCGCTGTATGTGACGAACGAATCGGGAGTCGACGCCATTCTCAGGATCCGAAAACTGGAAGATCCGACCGTCTAAAAAGGCGATTCTGAAATTCATGACGCGGCCACGGGCCGCAGATGGAGGAAAGCGAAATGGGCGCACCTTTGCTGTTCAAGCGGGCCGTGGTCGGTGCCAAGGTCGAGGCATCTGAGGGAAGCGCGGAAACCCTCGTAGCCGCAGACTTCGACATCGAGGCCGAAAACATTTCCATCGGGCCCGATCTGCCGTTTTTCCCGAAAGAGGCGGTGAGCCCGTCCCTCTCGAAGTTCAAGGGGACGTCGGGGGGGCCCCGTCTCTATCGGATCGGGTTCGAGACGGAGATCCGGGGGAGCGGGACGAACACCACGCCCCCCTCCTGGTTCACCCTGCTCCGGGGCTGCGCCTTCGGCGAGACCATCGGGGCGAGCGAGGTGGACGGGGATCCGGTCTCGACGGCGTTCGAGACCCTGACTCTTGCGGTGAACGTGGACGGGGTGGAGTTCAAGATGCACGGAGCGATGGGTACGTTCCGAATCACCGAGGTTTCCGGGGAGCCCGGGAAATTCGCCTGGGAATTCCTCGGGGTCTACAACGAGCCGACCGACGTGGCGCTGCCCGTGGTCCCGTCCTACGACGACCAGATCGCGGAGGCTTTCGTTGGGGCCACGGCACTCTTCGGCGGCACGTCGTTCCTTTTCAAGACCCTCGAGATCGACATGGCCCAGGTCCTCTCGCCCCGCGAGAAGCCTTCGGCCCCCGGTGGAGTCTTCTCCGTCAGGGTCACGGACCGGGTGCCCACGTTCTCCTTCGATCCGGAAATGGACGCGGTGGCGACGGAGAATTTCTTCAACAAGCTCACGACAAACGTGGAGCAGGCTCTGGCGATCCAACACTCTATCGCGGCGGGGAACATCGTGAAGATCGGAGCGCCGGCCTGCCAGTACGAGGGGCTGGAGCCGGTGGACCGGGAGGGATTTCTGGTCCTAAACGCCACGGGCCGTCTGAACCGGAACTCCGCGGCCGGGGACGACGAGGTCAACGTCGAGACCTCCTGATCTGAAGGCCTTCGGGCCATTGAAGTTGCGTGTCCCCGCCTCGAGCGTGGTCCCGGGGCGGTGGCCGGCCACGACCGGACCACGGAAAGGGGCACAGGCATGGCCATCGCGTACGTTCCGGGGGTGTTTCGTTACATCCTCCTGGATGAGAGGGAAGCGGCCAAGGAAAGCAAGCCGCACACCGTCTTCCTCCTCAAGGCTCTGACGGCGAGGGAGATGGAGGAGGTCGAGGGGTCGCTGAAGTTCGACTTCGAGGTCGACGCCAAGGCGAAGGAGGTCAGCGAAGGGAAGGCCTCGCAGAGCGTGAAGCCCGGAGCACAGGTGAATGCGTTTCTCCGGATCGCGCTCAGGGGATGGGAGAATTTCAACGGCCCGGACGGGAAGCCCGTCACCTTCGAACCGGAGAAGAGCACCGGGATGGCGTCCTGGGAATCGATCGACAAGGTCGTTCCCTTCCGCTACGAGCTCTACAACGCGATCGAGGACGGGAACGTAGTCTCCGGAGACGAGGCAAAAAACTCGCCATAGCCGCCTGGCTTGCATCCGGGCGGCTGAAAAGGGATTGCAACGCCTGCGAACTCGACAAGGGCTGGAAGAAGCGGTGGATCTGCAAGCCCGAAATGGACGAGGAAACCGGGAAGCCGAAACCGGCCTACCGGATCTACAAGAACACCAAGGGGATGCGGATGGAACTCGACCGCTGCCCCGCCGCTTTCGTGGACGTGAAGACGCTGAAGGCCTTCAAGCTCTTCGGCCATTACGCTCAGGGAAGGTTCCCCGTCGCCGGGGGCGTCCTTGACCAGACGGCCTCGGGCTTGGAGGCCTTCGAAGTAATAGAACGCTGCCTGGACGCCGCCAGGAGGGGATGAGATGCCGACGGAACAACTGCGCGTCGATATCCGGCTCCGGGACTTCATGACCCGCCAGCTGAAGAAGATGCAGGGAACCATCGGCCGCTTCGCCGCCATCACCATCGCCAAGTTCCGGGCCATCGGGAGGGCGATCTTTTCCCTCCGGACCGGCTTGATCGCTCTCGCCGGGGTCGCCGTTCTCGGCAAACTATCGAAAGCATTCATCCGGACCGCCGCCGACGTGGAGAACATGCGGCTCACCCTCCAAAGCCTCCTCGGGGACGTCGGGGAGGCCAACAAGCTCTTCGAGGACCTCGCGAAATTCGCGGGACAAGTCCCTTTCCAGCTCGAGGAGATCATGAAGGTGGGGACGATGTTCGCGGGCACCTTTAAGGGCGGGCGTGAGGAGATCACGAAGATGCTCCCCCTCGTGGCCGACCTTGCTGCATACGGTAGGGCCTTCGGGATAACTTTCGAACAGACCGGATTGCAGATTTCGAAAATGTTCTCCGCAGGTGCCGGGGCCGCGGATTTATTCCGGGACGCCGGGGTCCTTGCCATGATGGGATTCCAGCATGGCGCTACCATGTCAGTCGAGGAAACGAAGAAACGGGTCATCGCGGCTTGGCAGGATACGGGAAGTAAATTTAGAGGGCTGTCTCAGAAGATGGCCGGGACCTGGGACGGCGCGGTCTCGATGATGGGAGACTCGTGGTTCAAATTCAAAAAACGGGTCATGGAAGCCGGGGTGTTCGAGTTCGCCAAGGAAGGGCTCCGGGTTCTCGCCAATGAACTGAAGGCCATGACCGGCAGGCCGGAGGAGTTCGCCGCGGGAGTGATCGATGCTTTCGAGGGGATCGGAACGGTGATCGGGTGGGTGGCCAGCGGCGTCAAAGTGCTGGGGATCGCCTTCGTTGGCCTTGGGGTGGTGGGACAAATGTTCTGGCTGGGACTTCAGACCATTTTCTCATCTTTGGTGGATTCCTTCGCCAATCTCCTCAGCATCATGCAGCGAGTGATCATCAATCTCCGGAATGCCCCGGGTCCCGTCGTTTCTGCCCTCGAACTTGTCCTTGGCCCTCTTGATAAAATCCAGGGATCTCTCCAGGATGCGGAAGTTGCGGTTCGGGGCTTCGCAGTCACCGTAGATAAGGGTGCCGCTGAATCGGTGGAAAAACTTAAATCTATGCTCAAAACGATTAAGGATTTGAGGACCGGGATCCCCCACGAGGAGGTCGCCGCCTTCTTCAAGAAAATCCGGGAAGGGCTGGCCGTCCGGAAGGATCTCGAGGGGCTGACGGCACAATACATCAAACTCCGGGAGGCCAATAAGAAGGCCTTCGCGACAGAGGACGTGCGGGCGATGCTGGACAACATGAGGGCGATTTCGCTCGTGACGAAGGCGTTTCTGAAGCACGGGGAGCGTGGTGCAGCAGCCCTCGCCCTGGCGAAGAAGCAGGCAGAAGGGGTGAAGGTCGCAATGGGCGGGGCTGCCGAGACGACGGGGAAGGCCGCGGACAAGGCCAAGGATATGAAGGATGCGCTGGAAACGGCCGTCGATCCGAGTCGATTGGATGAATTCAACGAAAAGATGAGGGCGTGGCAGAGCACGTTTGACAAGGTGAAATCATCTGCCATGGCCGTGGGGGGAATCCTCGTTGACAACATCATGCGCAGTATCGATCAGGCAGTCGAGGGGACATTCCGCTGGAGGAAGGCCCTACAGGAAACGGCGAAGGATCTGGGCAAGATGCTCCTCCGGCAAGCTCTAATGGCGGCGGTTCAGTACGGGGCTGGCGCCCTTGCGGGAGCTGCCGCAGGACCGCGGCCAACTGCTGGGGGAGGAGGAATACCAGCCGGAGCCCGCGAACCCTTCTCCTTTGGAATGGCCAGGGGCGGCGTTCTTGGGGGCTTCCCGAGCGCACAGCGGGGAATGCTCTTCAACGGCGATCAGCTGGTCAGGGTTGGGGATAACGCCAGCAAGAAGGAAGCCGGGATCTTCCCCCTGGCCCGGGGCCGCCACGGAAAGCTCGGGGTCGAGGCCGTCGGGGCTCAGCCCGCGCCGATGCAAGTGATTTTCAACGTCAACACCATCGACGAGAGGGGCGTCGAGGGATGGCTTTTCGAGAACCGGCACAAGATGGCCGACATGACGGGCCTCTCCAATTCGGAGGGGAGGACGGGGCGGTCCTCTTTCTAAAGGAATTGAAATGGCATTGTTTCCGACGGTCGAAAAGGTCTGCAAGACTTGCCATGAACCGAAACCGCTCATGGCCTTCGGAAAACAGAAGGCCATGAAAGATGGACTGCGGCCACAATGCAAAGAATGCCGGAATGCGGAGGGTCGGAAATACTACCGGGAGAATAAAGAATACCGCCTCGCGCAGAGCGCGGAGTGGCAGAGAAACAATCCGGACAAGCGTGCAGTCATAAACAAAAGATGCCGAGAGAAGAATCTCGAAAAGCACAAAGCGAGGGGGAAGCGGTATCTTGAGGAGAACAGGGAAAAGGTTCTCGCGAGAAGGAAAAAATATTACCAGAAGAATAGAACTAAACTCCTCGAAGAGGAGAAGCAAAGAAGGTTTTCAAGTTACGGAATCACCCAGGGTGATTATGACGATCTAATGGCGAAGCAGGAGGGCCTGTGCCCAATCTGCGAGCGCAGTCTCTTCGAAGGAACGCAGATCAACATCGATCATTGCCATTCGACCGGGAAAGTTCGAGGGCTTCTTCACAACAAATGCAATATGCTGCTCGGACTCGCCGGGGACGATCTTAATCTGTTCTACAACGCGATTCGATATTTGGCCGAATGCCGAATGCCTGAAGAGAATAGCAATAAGATCCTGAAGATGGAGAACTGAGATGGCTTTGTTCCCCTCGGTGGAAGGCGTCGTGGAGTTTGCTTGGTTCCCTTATGGTTTTGAGAGGGCCAGCCGCGCGATCTCGACCCCGTTCGAGTCCGGCCACAAGGCGGTCCGGCCCCGGATGACGGAGCAGGTCCGCAGGGGCCAGCTTACGTGCCGGAACCTCCCGAAGCTCTCGAAGGAGCGCATCAGCGCCTTCTTCCGGGAGATCAGAGGCGGCGGGAACATCTTCCAGATCATCAACCGTGTGGATTGCATCGTCCCCCCGTACTTCGCGCGGGATCTCAGCGAGACCGGCGGCGGGACTCTGGGATCCCGGACCTACTACGTCGTCGTCACGCACGCCAATCCCCTGAACACGAAGGAGACGACGGAGTGCATCGAGGATTCCCAACTCGTCGCGGCCTCGAAATGGCTCACCGTCAAGTCTCCCGACTTCCCTCCCGGCGTGAGCAGGTCCAACATCTACATCGGGAGCGCGCCGGGCGTGGTTTACTATTCGGGAAGGTCGATCGTCCCCCTCGAGCTCTGGACGGAAAGCGACGCGGCGACGACCGTCAACGCCGATTCGGGAATCGGGACAGACATTCTCTTTGTGGTGTCCACGACGGGCATGAAGATCGGGGATACGACCCGCGTCCATGACGGGGGGGCGAGGCAGGAAGACCACATCATCAAGAATCTCCTCGCAGGACCCACGAGAATCCAAATCGAGGGAACGCTTGCCTTCCTTCATGCTGGCGCTCAAGCAGATCCGGTCGAGACCAAGGTCAGCCTCTCCACCCAGGCCGTTCCCCCCACCGACAACAACTTCCTCGACGAGGAAATCAACGTCGCCCTGATAAACGAATGGGATCCGAAGCAGAGCTCGGCCGGAGTCTGGTACGCGACCATGGATCTCGAGGAGCAGCTGCCGTGAGAGCACTCGCTTCCGTCATCGTCGAGAAGAAGAACCTCATTTCCCCGGAGTTCATGG